>JANOCF010000997.1:0-2009 GCA_031412055.1 Holophagales bacterium
CTGATCGTCAACATGGCGGCCGGCCAGGTCTCGATCCGCTACCACGCGCGAGGCCCCAGCACGGCGCCGGCCACGGCGTGCACCACGGGTCTGCACGCGGTGGGCGACGCCTTCCGGCTGATTCAGCTCGGGGAGGCCGACGCCATGTTCGCGGGCGGCGCCGAGGCGGTGGTCACACCGCTGGCTGTGGCCGGGTTCTGCGCCATGCGTGCCCTTTCGCACCGCAATGACGAGCCCGAGAAGGCTTCGCGTCCCTGGGACGCGGGGCGCGACGGCTTCATCATGAGCGAGGGGGCCGGGATCGTGTTCATGGAGGAGCTGGAGTCCGCCCGCCGGCGCGGAGCTTCGATCTACGCGGAGATCGTGGGCTATGGCATGAGCTCCGATGCCTACCACATCTCGGCGCCGCACCCGGAAGGGGATGGAGCGGTGCGCGTCATGCGGGCCGCGATGAAGGACGCCGGGATCCGGCCCGAGCAGCTCGGGTACATCAACGCTCACGGCACCTCGACCCCCCTGGGGGACCTCTCCGAGGTGAGGGCCGTGAAGACCGTGTTCGGGGACTACGCCTACAAGCTGGCGATGTCGTCGACCAAGTCGGCCACCGGCCACCTCCTCGGAGCGGCCGGCGGTCTGGAGAGCGGCATCCTGGCCCTGGCCATGCGCCACCAGATCCTGCCTCCAACCCTGAACCTGGACCATCCGGGCGAGGGCTGCGACCTCGACTTCGTCCCCCACCACCCGCGCAAGGTCGACCTCGAATACGCCCTGACCAACTCCTTCGGCTTCGGAGGAACCAACGGGGCGGTGATCATGAAACGGTACGAAGAGGGTTAGGACGCCGGTTACGGCGTCCTGACCGCCTCCTTCAACTCCCTCTCGAAGAACTCGGTCATCCGCGCCAGCCAGTGGCGTTGGGCGGCTCCCCGGAACGAGTGCGTCTGCCCAGGGTAGAAGGCGTCCTCGAAGGGCTTCCCGGCCGCGATCAGCTTGTCCATCATCCAGATGGTGTTCTGGGGGTGGACGTTGTCGTCGGCGAAGCCGTGGATGATCAGCAGCCGGTCCGCGAGCTTTTCGGCGTAGGTGGTGACGGAGGAGTCGCGGTAGCCCTCGGGGTTGTCCTGGGGCGTGTCCAGGTAGCGCTCGGTCCAGATGGCGTCATAGAGCGCCCAGTCGGTCACCGGGGCACCGGCCACGCCGGCCTTCCAGACTCCGGGCGCGTTGAGCAGGGCGTAGATCGTGTGATACCCGCCGCCCGACCAGCCCCAGAGGCCGATCCGGGCGGGGTCCGCCCAACCCAGGCTCTTCAGGTAGTCCACGCCCGCGAGCTGGCCCTCCAGGTTGACCGGGCCAAAGCGCCGGTGGTCCCGATCCTCTCCGGCCTTGCCGAAGAACAGGGAGGAGCGGTTGTCCACGCTGAAGATCACGAAGCCGCGCTCCGCCATCTTCTTGTGCCAGAGATCGCGGCGCCGGGTGTCCCAGCGGTTGAGGACCACCTGCGAGGTCGGGCCGCCGTAGTGATACATGATGACCGGGTAGCGCCGGCCCGGGTCGAACCCCGCGGGCTTGAGCAGGCGGGCGGGGAGACGGACGCCGCCAGGACCCGGAATGAAGAGAAGCTCCCACTTCGGCAGGGTCGCGGGGTCGTATCCGGCCGGCGCGGTGTAGGGCAGCGGGACGGTCCCGCCTGACGCGGTCCGGATCTCGCTCTTCGGAGGTGTGTCGGCGTCGCTCCACGTCCGCACCCAGTCCCCGGTCGAAGCCACCACGGCGGCGTGGCTGCCCGGCTCGGAAGTCAGCGGCTCCCAGGAGTCTTTAGCCAGCCCGGCCCGGTAGACCTGCCGGTCCGCGGGTCCCAGCCCTTCCGTGCGATAGGCCGTGACGATCGCGCTGTCGCCCACCACGCCGTCCAGCGACGCGACAGCCCAGCCCTCGGGAGTCACCGGCCGGACGAGCTTGCCCTGCGCGTCGTGCAGGTAGAGCCGCCGCCAGCCGCTCCGCTCGGAGCC
>JANOCF010000998.1:0-6255 GCA_031412055.1 Holophagales bacterium
GTGGTAGAGCGGCAGCCAGCTCACACACACATCCTCCGGCCCGATGTCCAGCGCCTTGCCGATGACCCGCAGGTTGGCGAGCAGGTTCGCGTGGGTGAGAGTCACCCCCTTGGGGCTGCCCGTGCTGCCCGAGGTGAACTGGAGAAAGGCGATGTCGGTCTCCCGGACGTCGGGGAACGGCTCCCCTCCGGCGGGCCCGCCGGGAATCGAGAGCTCCTGCACGGTCAGCACCTTGCGCAGACCGGGCAAGTGCGCGCGGAGCATCTTCGCCAGGGGGAGGACCTCCGGGAAGGTGACGAGCACCTCGGCCTGGGCGGTCTTCAGGATGCCGGCCTGGCGGCGGAGGTGGTCCTCGATCTGGCTCCGGCGGGCCGGAGGATAGAGCGGGACCGGGATGCAGCCCGCGAGCTGAGCGCCGAAGAAGGCCGCGAAGTAGTCCAGGCAGGTGGGGAGCATGATCCCGACCGTCTGGCCGGAGGTGAGGCCCAGATTCCGCAGCCCGGCGGCCACCTCGCCGGAACGCCGCGCCAGCTCGCCGAAGGTCAGCTCCTCGGCCTCCCCATCCCCGGGGTAGTAGAGGATGTGGGTCCGGTCCGGGTGGCGCTGAACGTGCCAGTCCAGCACCTCCAGCAGCGTGCTCGTGCGGTCCGGCGCGGGCTCGGCCGGGGCCATGGGCTCGACGAAGTGCCCGTCCGCGAGAGCACCCGAGCCGGAGTGCCCGGCCGCGCCGGAGAGCAGCGCCATCACCAGGTCCCGCGGGGTCTCCGCCGAGGACAGCACCGACTCCGGGAGGGGGATGCCGAAGACCTTCTCGATCCGGATCAGCAGCTCGGCGCGAGCCAGGCTGTCGAGCCCGAAGTCGCTCTCCAGCGAGGCATCGAGATTCATCGTGGCCAGGCCCCGCCGGGCGGGATGCAGCTCCCGCGCGAGCACCCGGACGAGGTCCAGGACCTCTTCGCCGACTCCTATTGAAACCTCGGTCGCCATTGGGAGGGTCAGCCCTTGATCACGCCCATGGGAACCAGGCGGGCGACCTTGCGCGCCAGGCCGGCGTGGTGGACCACGTCCACGACCCGGTCCACATCCTTGTAGGCGTGCGGCGCCTCCTCGGCCAGTTCGCCCGCCCCGGCGCAGCGCACCACGATCCCCTGCTCCTCCAGCTCCTTGCGCACCTCGTTGCCGGACTTGACCTTCTTGGCCGCCCTGCGGCTCATGGCCCGGCCGGCGCCGTGGCAGGTACTGCCGAACGAGCGGCCCAGCGCGTCGTCCGTGCCCACGAGCACGTACGAGGCCGTGCCCATACTGCCCGGGATCAGCACCGGCTGACCGAACTCGCGGTAGGCCTCGGGCGTCTCCGGATTGGCGGGACCGAAGGCGCGGGTCGCACCCTTGCGGTGCACCACGATCGGTTTCCCGTCCCCGTGATGCTCCAGCTTGGCCATGTTATGAGCCACGTCGTAGACCAGCCGCAGCCGGCCGTCCTCATCCCCGAAGGCGCGGCGGAAGACCTCGCGCGCCAGGTGGGTGATGGCCTGCCGGTTGGAGAAGGCGAAGTTGGCGCCGGCGCACATGGCGCCGAAGTAGGCCTGCCCCTCCTTGGAGTGGAACGGCGCGCAGGCCAGCTCCCGGTCCGGCAGCTTGATGCCGTGGCGGGCCATGACCGCATCCATGGAGCGGACGTAGTCGGTGCAGATCTGGTGGCCCACGCCGCGCGAGCCGGTGTGGACCAGGATCACGAGCTGCCCTTCGCGCAGGCCCAGGGCCTTGGCCGCGGCCCGGTCGAAGATCCGTTCGACCTTCTGCACCTCGACGAAGTGGTTGCCCGAGCCGATGGTGCCGAGCTGGCCCCGGCCGCGCTCGCGGGCCTTCTCCGAGACCTTGCCCGGATCGGCTTGCTCGAACGAGCCGCCGGCCTCGGTCTTGTCCAGGTCCTCGGGGCTGGCCATGCCGATCTCCTGGAGATAGCGGCACCCCTCGGCGAGGATGCGGTTCATGTCCTCGCCCTCGAAGCGCATCCGGCCGCCCTTGCCGGCCCCCGAGGGGATGCTCCGGGACAGGTCGGTCATCAGCGCGTCCAGGCGCGGCCGGATCTCCTCGGCCTGGAGCTCCGAGGCCAGGAGGCGGACCCCGCAGTTGATGTCGTAGCCCACGCCGCCCGGAGAGATCACGCCGTCCTCGGCGCGGAACGCGGCCACGCCGCCCACCGGGAAGCCATAGCCCTCGTGGGCATCGGGCATGGCAAAGGCATAGCCGGTGATGCCGGGCATGGTCGCCACGTTGACGAGCTGCTCCAGGGTCCTGTCGCCGATGGCGCGCTCCCACAGGACCTCGTCGACGTAGAGGCGGGCGGGGACGAGCATGTCCTCTCGGGCCGAGACCGGGATCTCCACGGTCCAGGGATCGATCCGCTCGAACGGGTAGCGGGCGATTGTCCTGCCCTGGTTGGGATTGGGCTGCTTAGGCATGTTCAGAGTCTCGGTCTTCATACGTCGAAAATCACCTCCGCGGCGAAACCGTCCGCCGTCTCCCGGACCTGGAGCCCGTGGAACGTGGCCGCCTTGACGATGGAGGGCGCCAGCTCAACCTCGAAGCCCCGGGCGCGCGCCCGGACCCGCGTGTCCTCGACCTCCAGCATCTCGAACTCCAGGGGAATCCAGAGCCGGACCTCGGCCTCGAACAGCAGCTCGTTGAGCCAGTCGACCAGGAGCGCTTCGCGGTCGTGGGAGGAGACCTCGAGCTCCCGGGTCTCTCCGGACGCCTCCGCAGAGACTTCTCTCAGCAAGAGGCTCGCCAACCCCCGGCCGGACTCGGCCAGAAGCTCCCCGAAGCTGCCGGCCCGGACCTCCAGCCCCACCTCGGAGGTGTGATCGACGAAGCGGTGGGAGTGGGCGGTCGCCATGGCGCGGCGATCCTATCGCGACTTCAGGGGGACCCGAGCAGAGAGGCGAGCTTCGCCACGGCCTCGGCGTGCAGGCCCGGCGGCGCGCCGTAGTACGCACCGGCGCCGCGCCCCTCGGGATCGAACACCAGGAGCGTCGGCACGGCGCTCACATCGCCGAAGGCCCGGACCATCTCCGGCGTCCCCATTGTCCAGACGAACGGCAGCTTCAGCTCCCCCGCCAGCTTGCGGACGTCGGCCTCCCCGGATTCGACCGCGATCGCGATCACGGCCACGCGGTCCCCGTGACGCTTCTTCAGCTCGCCGAGCCAGGAGAGCGTGCCGCGGCAGGGCGGGCACCAGGTGGCCCACAGCTCGACCAGCACGACACGCCCGGCGAGGTCTTCCCGCGACAGGGTCTTGCCTTCGAGATCGTTGATCTGGACATCCCGGACATCGGGCAGCTTCGCGATCTCGCCCGACTCCGCGGGCGCGGTGTCGACGGCCATCGCGCGGGCCACGTCCTTCCGCCCGGCGAGGATCAGATCGATCATGCGCGAGAGATCCTTGCGGAAGCGCTCGTGACTCTCCGCGCTCTTGACCGGCGCGTAGCGTCCCTTTCCCTCGCCCTCACCCTGGCCGTAGAAGCCGAAGTCCTTGGGCGTCGCCACGAGCACGTCGTCCACGAAGATGGCCGGGTAGCGCTTCACCCCGAAACGCTTCGCCAGCTCCGAGTCGCCGTAGTTCTCCACCTTGAACCGAGCCTTGCCGCCGAACTCCTGAACCACGCTTTGTGCCAGCAGACCTGCTGGATCAGAGAGGTTTCACGTGTAAGGCCATCGCACGAGCGTGACCGTAGCCCGTGGCTCCGGCCTGGGAGGCTCGGGCCTGGCGGGTTCCAGGGCGGCGAGGTACCGCGGGAGCACGTCTTCGGTGAGCGTCGGCGCGTCTTCAGAACTGTCTTGGGAGATCTCCAGGAAGAGTCGACCGATGCTGTGGTCGACATCGCCGGCCGCGAGACGCGCCTGCCAATCCTGCTTCGAATCGGCGAGCCTGGGCGACGGCTGGCGAAGCGGCGCGATGCGCCTCGCGGCTTGCAGGTAGCGCAGCATCGCGCCGTAGCGCAGGCCCGCCGCGTCCAGCTCGCGCGCCTCCTTGAGGGTCGAGCTGGCGACGATGAACTCGCCGTGTCTGTCGATGGAAGAGGGCGGCCGGTATGCCGCGAGCAGATCGGCCTCCAGGGCGTCCAACTCCGGGCGCAGGGACCGCAGAGACGGCGGCGACACCGCGCGGCTGGACGAGGGCTCAGGAAGCGTCCGGAGGAAGTCCACCAGCTCCCGCTGCGCCTGCGCGTTGCCCAGGTAGTAGAGGCCCTGGCCCGGCATCGTGTTGCGCCCGTATTCGAGGCTGGCCTCGTAGTAGCCACGGACTTGGAGGAGCGCCGTCTCGCCCAGGGCGCGAGCCGCCGCTGGGCGCACACCGTCGAGCGCCGCGGGAGAGGGCGCGTCCAGCCCCCCGAGGTCGCGGCGCAGCTCGCCCCCCATGCGCGTCCACTCCGCTTCGAGGCCGGCCATGTCCTTGCGCTGCCCGACCGGGCGCCGGCTCAGGTAGGCCGTGGTCGCGAGGCTCTCCCGCACGTTGCTCAGACGAAGGAGCGCCAACAGGCGCCGGCCGTCCTTCAGATCCTCCTGGGCACGCGCAAGCTCAGGCTGGCTCGCCGGCTTGACCTCGGCCCACGCCTTGCCGGCCGCGTCCTTGCTCTGCAGAAAGGCCGACCAGCGCTCGATCTCGGCGGCGAGAGGGTCCTGCGCCTTGGCCGTGGGGCTGCAGGCCGCGCCGAGGGTCATCAGGAGGAGGGACAGGAGGAGAATTCGGGTGCCGCGCATCATGCAGGGAAGCATGCCACACTCTGCCATGACCTTCACCTTGCACCCCACGCTCGCCCGCGACACCGCCGAAGTGGCCCGGCTGCCGCTCTGCCGCGTGCTGCTCATGAAGGACCGCCGCTTCCCCTGGCTGATCCTGGTTCCGGAGCGGAATTCCGTACGCGATCTCGACGAGCTGCCGTCCGCCGACCGGGCCGCGCTCATCGAGGAGATCGCGACGGCGAGCGCAGCGCTGCGGCAGCTCTTCCAGCCGGACAAGCTGAACGTCGGCGCCCTGGGCAACATCGTGCCGCAGCTCCATGTGCACGTGATCGCCCGCTTCCGGACGGATGCCGCCTGGCCCGGACCCGTCTGGGGCTCCGGCGCGGCCGAGCCCTACGAAGAAAACGAGCTGGAGGAGACCCGGGAACGGCTCGCGTCGGCGTTTACTGCGCCAGAGCCTTCACGATCTTCGCCGTCGTGATGATCTGTCCGACGTGCCGCTGCGTGTGCTCGGCGGCGTGGACCAGCAGTCCGAGCACGGTCGAGGGGAGTTGAAGACGGCCGACTCCCCGGGGGTCGAGAAGCGTCGATTCCGGCGTCCCACGGAGTTGAGCGAGGGCTTGGTCGACCTGCCGCTCAAAAGTGAGCGAGAGCGTAGCCGCTTCCAACGGAGGGGATCCCGGCTCCGCCTCGCCCGCCAGGAATCCCCTCTGCTCCACCGAGAGCCCCTCGCCGCGGGCATAGGTAAACAGTCGATCGAGGCTGCCGGTGGCATGCCGGACATGGAAGCCGACCGACGGAGCCCCACCGGGCCTGGCCCAGAGTTGCATCACGGTCAGCGGATCGACGGTCCGGCATACGTCCTCCACCGCCTGGAGCAGGGCGTGAGCCACGGGCTGAAGGAAGGGAGGAATGCCAGGAACAGGGAGGCCGCGGAGCCAGACTTCGGGGAGATCTGAACCTGCCATGGCGCGATCGTACAACGGTCTTCCTCTGTGCTTGATTGAAGGCACCAAATGGCGTAGCTTGGTCCGGGTTGGCTGACCCGGGAGGCACAGTCGATGTCTAAGTCTAAAATTATCTACAGCCTGGACGAGGCACGAGCTTCTCTCTCGCGGCTTATCGATCGTGCCGCGAGCGGTGAAGAGATCATTCTTGCCAAAGAAGGTGAGCCTCTCGCCAAGCTCGTGCCGTTCCTCCGCCCTCCTGAGCCCCGCCAGCCCGGTGGATGGGAAGGTCAGGTGCAGGTATCGGAAGAGTTCGACGCTCCACTGCCCATGGATTGATGGGCACGGATTGAACCTGGGAGGCCGATGTACAGACCCCCACAATGTGCATCGGAGGGTTGGCCCCTGGTAGAGACGCTCCCAGTCCTTAAACACCAACCTGCCGGGTGGTAATACGTCGGGGCGTCTCGCAGCGGCAATACCGTTGAAATCCTCTCTGACCTCGGACGTCACCACGCCCCTCGCGGAGAACCCCCTCCCCTGCCCTCCCCCGCTTCGCGGG
>JANOCF010000999.1:0-4102 GCA_031412055.1 Holophagales bacterium
AGTGCGGTGAGGTGACCCTGGAGACCCCCGCGGGCGGCGCTACCTGCGGCTTCGGGTTCGAGCAGGGGAAGAGCTACCTGGTCTACGCGGTCGATGAAAACGGGCTCACCACGAACCTCTGCACGCGGACGTGCTCGATCGATCAGGCGGATGAGGACCTGGGAGCGCTGGGGGAGCCGGAGAAGAGCTGCTCCTGAAGCCTGCTCCGGGGGGATCACACGATGAAAAAAGAGGATCGAGTCGAGTTCGAGATCCGGCAGGATGGCGACGAGCGGGTGCGGCCCGTAACCGGCTCCGTCGAAGAGCTATTCGGAATGCTCCGCCGCCCTGGTGCGCCGTCCAGGTCTCTGGAAGAGATCGACGAGAGGATCGCAGCGCTCGCGCGGGATGAGGACGAGCGGGTGCGGCGGGGAGAAGGGTGAAGCCCTATCTGTCGAATTCTTCCCTTCTCTCGCTCACCCCCGCGCCCCCGGCAACTCAGCCAGCGCTTCCGCCGGCACCACGAACGCTCCCGCAATGAGGTCCGAGTCGGGTTCCGCGATCTCCGGGTAGCGGATGCCTCGCAGCACTTGAACGTCGAAGATCTCCTGCACCAGCCCCTCAAAGCGGAGAAAGCCAGCGGTCTTCCCGGTGCGGATATCCAGGACCCACACGCCGCACAGCTTCTCCTTGACCCGTTCGGCCAGCGGGATGCCTCCGAAGATGTTGCTCTCCCGCACCTGGGAGAGCCCCACGAAGGCATAAGGACCGGCGAAGGCCAGGCCTCTCGTGAAGCCGGGGAGCTGCGCTACGGTTTCGACCTTCCCCGTGGAGGGGGCTACCACACCCACCTGCCCCTTGCCCGACTCCAGCACCCACAGCTTTCCGCCATACCAGCGCGGCGAGTGGGGCATGGAGAGGCCACGGGCTACCAGCTCGCCGGAGTCGACGTCCAGGAGGCAGCCGCCGTCCGCTTTGCGCTCCCGCCAGCCCTGGGGCGTGTCGGTCTCTCCGAGAGCCGTGACGTAGCGCACCCGTCCATCGATCACGGCCATGCCGTTCAGGTGGCAGCGGTCTTCTGGGGCAAGGGCCGTCACGAAGCGGGGACGCCAGCGCGGCACGAAGCTGTGGTCGGCATCCAGGACCGACAGGCAGGAGAATCGGGTGTTGACGAGCCACAGCTCATCGCCCGCGAAGGCCATCTCGTGGACCCGGATGTCGCCCGTGACGTGGCTCCGGCGGGGGAGGAAGCAGGCGTCGTGCTTGCCCGCGGGCTGGAGCTTGCGGGCGACGTCCGCCTGGTTGCGGTACTCCCAGATGTGGCGCTGAGTGCCGAAAGCCAGGTAGCGCGGTCCGACGGCGATCCCCATGGGGCTCGGAAAGGCACGGAAGTGCGTGTTCAGGGCTCCGCCGTCCGCGCGGACCGCGATCAGCCGTCCGCTCTGATAGGTCGAGACGAGGAGCGAGATGCCGAGCTGCGCCAGGATGCCCGGGATGTCTTTCGTGTACACGCTGCGGAAGCTTTCCGGACTCTGGGGAGCACCCGGGCGGGGTGTCTCGGCCGGCGAGCGGCGCCAGGACGGGCGGCGGGTCGGCGGATTGGCGAAGACGTCCCGGGCGCGCTCGGCCACCGGGTCGACGAGGGGCATGACCGGCTTCAGCTCCTCGCCGTTGTGCCGCCACTTCTCCGGCTCGGGGGAGGTCAGAGTGTGGCGCGACAGAGGGAGCGGCGCCGTGACCTGCCGATCCCATTCAAGGCCGGCAAAGGCGCAGAGCCGATCGATCTCGGACTGCGGGTCGGCCACCAGGCGGTCGTAGCTCGCCACGCACCAGCGCTCCGGAGGGAGAGCTTCGAGATCGTCCAGGAGCTGAGAGGTGGCGGAGGCCCATTGCCGGACCGCGATCTCGGCCAGCGGCCTGCCCGACAGCTCCCGCCATCCGGGGACGAGCAGCAGCGACCAGGGAGGCCCTTCCCAGCCGGGAAGCTGGGGATACGTCACGAACCGGCCGGACTTCCACGCGTCGAGGACGGAGCTGACCGTCTCCCTGGGGTCGCGGTAGAGATAGACGAACAGGGCATCCGGGAAGGCGGCAGCGAGGAACGGCACGCGCAGAGCGTTCTTGGGAGTCTTCTCCAGCATCCGCAGCCCGGCCGCGCCCTGTGGTGGCGAGTTGCCCTCGCGGTCCCGCAGCTCGGAGAGGAACGACCTCTCAAGCCGCCGGACGATCCCAGGCTGCGCGTCCGCCTCGGTCAGACGGTTCGACTCGAAGCCGTGGCTTGCCGGGTGGAGCTCCGGGATGCGCTCGATCAGAGCATGACTCTCGCCTCCGACCGTCCATAGGCCGGGAGCCTGTGCCAGTGTCTCGAAGAGAAGGCTGCTCCCCGACCGGGGAGGACATACCAGGAAGATCGGTCTCGCGAGCTTGGTCTTGAGATCAGGGTTCAACCCCGGCCGCATCACCATCTGACGCACGATCTCCACCGCCTCGGCGTCGTTTGGCAGGCGGAGCCGCTGCTCGAAGGGAGCCAGGCGGACCGTCAATCCATCCAGAAGCTGCCTGTACGCGGGCCACCCCTCCGGGCTTTCGCCATGACGAGCCCAGATAGCCCGCCAATCGCGGCGGAAGCGGTCCAACTCGGCCTTCAGCTCTACTACCCGGCCTGCCTGCCGGGCTTCGGATACCGCGAGGTCCTCGAACAGCCATCCCAGCAGCGACTCCTGCTCCCAGGGGGACATGACGACCGGCTGGTTGACCGTCTCCAACTCAAGGACCGGATCCGCGTCGGGGTCGAACCCTACGAAGCGGGAGAGTGCATCCGGACGGGCCACAAGGTCCCAGAACGCGGCCGAGCCCACGGTGTCGGACACCAGGTGGATACGCCGGGTTGGGTTCGGATTGAGGACGTTGTGGCGCTTCCAGGTGTCGAAGATCCAGGCCTCGCCCGCAGCCATGTGGACGTCCCGGTCACCGCACAGGAAGCGCACGTCAGGATCGGTGACCACCGGCACGTGGACGCGCGCGCGCTGCATCCAGTAGTAGTTCGTGTCCGAGTGGGCCGTGGCTTCGGCGTTGCCGTCGAGACGCATCAGGCGGGTGCGGCCGAGCACGGCTCCGAAGGAAGCCAGAACCTGCCGCAGGTACGGACAACGCGCCAGGTGAGGCGTGGGCCGCATGGGTCCCCAGGTGGCATCGTCGGCCGGGTCGCCGCCCGCTGCGATCAAAGGCAGGGCCGAATTGCCGGGATGACCCTGGGGATGGGGACGCCAGTCGGACTCGGGGATGCGGGCCACCTCGCCGGCCAGGAGACCGGCGTCGAACAGGAGGGGCAGCTTGATGAACTCCGAATCCAGCTTCACGGTCTCACCTCGGGGAGCGGGTATACTACCGTGAATCAGGATTGGTCTTTTTGCAGGTTTCCGTCCAGGAGGATCCCGATGTCCGAGAGCAGAAGGAACGGGGTTGCCCTGACCCTCGGTGCCGCGCTGGCCGCCGTGCCATCGGTGCATGCCGCCACGTTCACCGTCAGCAACCTCGGTGACTCCGGCCTCGGCAGCCTGCGACAGGCCATCCTGGATGCCAACGCTGCGGCGGGCGCGGACGTGATCGAATTCCAGGCGGGTCTGACGGGCACGATCGTCCTGACCTCCGGTGAGCTCGACATCACCGACTCGGTGGACATTCAGGGACCGGGCTCGGCGTCCCTCGCGGTCAGCGGCAACGACGCCAGCCGGGTGTTCTACCTCTACAACGGCTCGGCGCTGATCGACGTGACGATCTCCGGCCTGACGGTCAAGGGCGGCAACGCCGACGATGGCGCGGGAATCCTCGACCTGGATGAGAACCTTACCCTCGACGACGTGATCGTCACCGAAAACAATGCGATTGACGACGGCGGGGGGCTCTGGGCCGACGGCTTCAACATGTCGCTGACGATCCGCGACTCGGTCTTATCCGGCAACAGCGCGGGTTTCGACGGCGGAGCCATCTACATCGAGGACACAGGCGGGCCGCTGCTCATCCAGAACGCGGTCATCACCGGCAACGACGCGGGCAACTCCGGCGGCGGGATCTACCTCTACGATCCGGATGAAGACACGACGATCGAGGACTCCACGATCTC
>JANOCF010001000.1:0-4476 GCA_031412055.1 Holophagales bacterium
GGAGGCGACCGATCCCGGCTACTGGGGCCGCCACCTCTGCCAGGCCGTGCGCTTCGGCCAGGCACTGACGGAGCTGCGCAGCGACCGAGAGGCTGCGAGCCGCGTGCTGCTCGAAGTCGGCCCCGGCCTGAGCCTCTCGACCCTCGCGCTCCAGACGGCAGAGGGGCCGCAGGCGGCCGGCCAGGTGGTGCTGCCCACGCTTCGCCCCTCCTACGACCGCCAGCCCGACCTCGCCTACCTGCTCGGCAGCCTCGCCAAGCTCTGGCTCGCGGGGGTTCCCCTGGACCGCGACGGGCTGTTTCGCCGCTGAGGAGACGCCATGGACGAGAAAGAGCAGGTCCGGCAGGTCGACGAGAGGATCGCGGCTGCCTTCGCGGCCGGCGATGCCGACGGGGTGGCCGCCCAGTACACCGAGGACGCCCTCCTGATCCCGCCGGACATGCCGACGATCGAGGGTCGCGCGGCCATCGCCGAGCACTACCGCGCGGTCCTCGGCGACTACACGGTCCGGCTGCGGGCGCAGGCCGACGAGGTGGAGATCGCCGGAGACTGGGCCTGGCTCCGGGGCCGTTTCGAGCACTTGACCGAGAGCCGGACGGGCGGCGAATCCTTCTCCGGCACGGGCAGGTACCTGGCCGTTGCCCGCCGCGGCCCGGACGGCGTCTGGCGCTTCCACCGCGACGCCATCGTCAACGACTCCTCCCACCCCTCCCAATAGAAAAGGCGGGTGCCGGAGCACCCGCCCTCGTTCCTGTCAGACTTTCTCTACCGGAAGGCGGAGATTGTCACGCGCGTGTTGTTCAGCACGCGGGCGTTGTCATTGCTCGAGGACGTGCCCATGGCCGCGCCGTTGTAGGTCCGGAGCGGGCTCGACCAGTAGTTCAGGCGCGGGCAGCCGCCCGAGCAGTCGTAGGCCATGATCGTGCGCCACTTCGGGCTGCCGTTGTACTGGTAGCCGTGACCGTAGGCATACGGCGAGTTGGTCGGGTCGTTGGCCGGATCGTGGCGGGCCGACTGCAGGTGCCCGATCTCGTGGCCGAACGAGTAGTAACCGGTGGCGCAGTCCCAGTACACGGCGGCGAAGGCCGTCGAAGCGCTGGAGCCGATGCCCGAGGCCAGCCCGCAGTAGGCGCTGGCGTTGACCACCAGCACGGCGACGTCGGCCGCAACCGAGTTGCGGGTCGTGTGGATCGAGTCCATGTAGCCGTCGCTGGTGCTGCGATAGCGCGTGAGGTTGGTGGTGAAGTTGCTGCTCTCGGTGTAGGTGACCTGCGACTTGTGGGCGAGGATCAGGTCGATCGCCACGCCGCTGTTGGTGTAGCCCTGGTTGGTCTCCGCAACGGCGAGATCGATGATGCCGTTGATGTTGCCCGAGGCCGAGGCCGCGGCGGCGGTGTAGTTCACCTGGACGCGGATGATCGTGTCGGCCGCGAGCTCGGGCCGGCCGACGGGCGGCGACATGCGGGTCGTCTTGAGGTCCTTGTATTCCGGCGGATGCTCGGCGGGCATGCGCGCCATGTCCACCAGCACGATGGCGTGGGAGCCGGTCTTGAGCGGACGGATCTTGTACCAGTCGCCGCCGAACTTGACGTTGCCGGTGATCGTGTTGTCGTTCTTCACCAGCATGACCGAGTTGATCGCGTCGAACTGGAGCCCCTCGGGGCTGTAGGGCACGATGGAGGCGCCCGCGTCCTCGATGACGCCGGACCAGATCAGGGAGCCGGTGTTGGTACGGTAGGAGTTGACGCGGTGAGCCTTGATGTCGAGCCCCTGGCCGAGATGGATGGAGAGCGTCGCGGCCTTCTCGTTGAGCACATCCGCATTGGCCCGCACGAGCTGAAGGGACGACATGGAGGGGTCGTTGATCAGGGCCTGGAAGGAGGTATCCAGGCTCAGGGCGCTGCTGTTGGCAACGGCAACATCGAGCTGCGAGAACAGGGCGTCGCTTGCCTGCGCCGAAACGGCGACGGAAGCGAGTACGACGGCCATTCCAAGGGAACGGGTCCAACGTGTTCTCATGCGATCTCCTTGCTGAAAAAGAACTTATATTTCCCCAGTGCGCCCGAAGTGGGAGCGCTGAGGATCTTCCCTGCTCATTAACGGTGCGCAAGGCGGGCTGAAGCGAGCCCTCAGGGCCGGCTCTTGCGCTGCTGCATCATCCTCTCCATGAGCTGCTTGCGGCCGGTATTGACCTGGCGCTGCTGGCGGACCATCTCCTGGGCCTGGGTGAACGAGGGGCGGTCCGCCTCTTTCTGCGACAGCTCCCGCGCCAGGGCGCTCACGCTGGGACGCTGGAAGAGGACCATGATGTCCAGGTCCCGGCCCAGCGCCTCCCGCAGGCGGCCGTGGGCCTGGACCATCAGGAGGGAGTGGCCTCCCAGGTCGAAGAAGTTGTCGTGGAGACCGACCCGGCCCACGCCCAGAACCTGCTGCCAGATGGTGCTGATCGTCCGCTCCAGCTCGCTGCGGGGCTCGGCGTACGGCGTGGTCTCCGCGCGCAGCGGCTCGGGCTCGGGCAGAGCCTTGCGGTCGATCTTGTTGCTCGGGGTCTTCGGGATCGCCGGCAGCGGCACCAGGGCCGAGGGCACCATGTAGTCCGGCAACCGCTCCTTGAGGAGGGTGCGCAGATCGCCGGGCTGGTGCCCGTTGTCCAGCACCACGTAGCCGATCAGGCGGTGGGTCCCGGACGCGTCGGGACGCGCCTCGACCACGGCATCCCGCACTCCGGGCAGACGGCGCAGAGCCTCCTCCACCTCCCCCACCTCGACCCGGAAGCCCCGGATCTTGACCTGGTTGTCGACCCGCCCCAGGAAGTCGAGCTCGCCGAGCTCGCCGAGATCGCCGAAATCACCGCCCGCGAGCCAGCGCACCCGGTCTCCCGTGCGGTAGAGACGCGCTCCGGGCTCCCCGCTAAAGGCATCGGGCACGAAGCGGTCTGCCGTCAGCTCGGGCCGTCCCAGATAGCCGCGGGCCACGCCCATGCCGCCGATGAACAGCTCCCCGGGGACGCCCACCGGCTGCGGCTCCAGGTTGCGGTCCAGCACGTAGGTCCGCACGTTGAGGATCGGCCGGCCCATGCGGGGCTCTCCCGACGGGGCGAGGTTCCCGGGCTCCACCACGCTCCGGGTGGCGACGATCGTCCCCTCGGTCGGGCCGTAGCCGTTCATCAGGCGCACGCTGCCGTCCTTCGACGTGGCCCGGAACCAGGATTCCAGGCGGTCGGCCAGCATGCGCTCGCCGCCGACGATCACGATGCGCACCGAGGGCGGCAGCGGCACCGCTTCCCGCTCCAGGCCCGCGGCGATCTCGTGCCAGAAGGCGGTAGGGAAGTTGAGCACGGTGATGCCCAGGCGCTCCACGGCCTTCAGGAACTGTCCCGCCGAGGTGAGCATGGCGTCGTCCCGCAGCACCAGCGTGGCACCCACGGCCAGGCAGGGGTAGATCTCCTCCGCGCTGGTGTCGAAGCTCAGCGAGGCGAACTGCAGGATGCGGTCGCTCTCCCGGATCTCGTACCCCTCCACGGCCGACGCCGTGTGGTTGGACAGGCCGCGATGGGTGACCATCACCCCCTTGGGGCGCCCGGTCGAGCCCGACGTGAAGATCACGTAGGCCATGCTCTCCGGATCGGCCCAGCCGGACGCCTCCGCGCTCCCGGTCTCATCGCCTACGTACAGGATGCGCACCCCTTCGAGCGGCAGGTGCGCGGACGAGCGGACATCCGTGAGCACCAGATCGACGTGGGCCTCGCGCAGCATGAAATCCAGGCGCTCCCGCGGGTAGTCGGGATCGAGCGGCAGGTAGGCTCCGCCCGCCTTGAGCACGGCGAGGAGCGCCACGATCATCTCCGGCGACCGGCGCAGCGCGATGCCCACCACCTGCTCCGGCCCCACGCCCAGCCGGCGCAGCGAGCCCGCCAGCGCACCCGACCGGAGGTCCAGCTCGGCATAGGTCAGGACCGTCTCGCCGCCCGATACAACAGCCGGCTTGTCCGGCACGCGACGGGCCTGCGCCTCGAACAGGGCGTGGACCGGCATGTCCGCGTTCGTCTCGACGGCGGTGTCGTTCCAGTCCACGAGCAGCTGCCGGCGTTCCGCCCCGCCCAGGAGCGGCAGCCGGCCGACGGGCACGTCCGGCGCGTCCAGGGCGCTCTCCAGCAGCCGGACGAACTGCGCCTGCATGCGCTGGATCGTCGAGCGGTCGAACAGGTCGGTGCTGTACTCGACATCCATCTCCAGTCCGCCCTGCTCGTGCGGCTGGAACCAGAAGGTCATGTCGAAGTTGGACCGCCGCAGCTCCGTGGGCAGGAAGCCCATGCTCAGCTCGCCGAAGCGCAGCGCGGGCATGGGCATGTTGTGGAGCACCAGCATGGTCTGGAAGACCGGGGTGCGGCCGGGGTCGCGCCTGGGCTGCAGCGCCTCCAGCAGCCGCTCCAGCGGGAGGTCCTGGTGCGCGTACGCGCCCAGGGTCACGTCCCGC
>JANOCF010001001.1:0-3361 GCA_031412055.1 Holophagales bacterium
GCCTGGTTTCGTTTTGGAAAACCTTCCAGACCGCCGCGTGGGTGGACGTGGCCAGCTCGGCGTCGGCGTCGTCCAGCAGGTAGACCGGGCTCTTTCCGGCTCCTTCGACCGCGCGGCCGTGCGCGGCCAGGAGCAGGAGGGAAAGCGACTTGCGTTCCCCGGCGGACGCCACGCGCCGGATGTCGTGCCCTCCCCAGAGGATCTCGAGCTCGTCCCGGTGAGGTCCGAGGAGCGGCATCTGGCGCCGGCGCTCGCGCTCGACGATGGTTTCGAGTTGAAGGGCGATCGCTTCCGCCCCGTCGAGCCCCGAGGCCGGCGAAGAGCGGTAGCGCAGCTCCACGGCCGGAAAAGGGAGACCGGACTGCTCGAGGACGGCCAGCAGCGTCTCGCGCAGCCGCTCCACGTAGTCGTGCCGGAGACGGATCACCTCGGCGGCCAGGGAGGCCAGCAGCTCGTTCCAGATCTCGATGCCCGCACTCCCCTGGAGAAGCAGCTGCCGCTTCTGCCGCAACGCCTCCCGGTAGCGTCCCAGGACCTCCAGCGCGGCCGGACGGCTGCCCACGATGCCGCGGTCCATGAATCGCCGGCGGGCCTTGGGAGCTCCGATCAGGACCTCCGCCTCCGCCGACGTCCAGGCCACCACGGGAAGGGCGGCCAGGTGGTCGGTGAGCGGGCTCACCTTGCCGTTGAGGGTCCGCTCCCGCTTGCCGTCGGCCCAGGTGACCTCCAGGCTCGACCGATGGTCGGTGTCGACCTCGGCGTGGAGCCGGAAGGAGCCGCTGCCGTGACGGACGCAGTCGGCGATCTGGGCGGCCCGGAAGCTCCTGGTGGTGGCCACGACGTAGATCGCCTCCAGGAGGCTGGTCTTGCCCGCGCCGTTGCCCCCGAGGAGCAGGTGCGAGCCGGAGCCCGGCCACCAGTCCAGCGGATCCAGGTTGCGGAAGTCGTCGACGAGGAGCTGGGAGATCAAGGAAACGGAGAAGAGGGCCGGATCGGCGGCCCTCTCAGATCCTCATGGGCATGATCACGCAGAGGTAGCGCGTGTCCGGCCCTTCCACGGGGTAGCCCACGCACTGGGTGTTCTCGTCCTTGAGCTCCAGCCGGATGCGCTCGGTATCGACCGCGCTGAGGAAGTCGCGCAGGTAGTCGGGGTTGATCCCGACGCGGAACTCGGGGCCGTCGTAGTCGCAGGACACCTCCTCGACCGCTTCGCCGAGGTCGGAGTTGGCGGCCGAGATGACCACCTGGTCCGAGGTGAACTGGAGACGCACGGCCCGCGCGCGGTCGCCGGTCATGAGGGCGGCGCGCTGGACGGCCTCGGTCAGGGTCTTGCGGTCGAACATGACCCGCTTGTCGTTGTCCTTGGCGATGACCCGCTCGTAGTCGGGGAAGGTGCCTTCCAGGATGCGGCAGATGAGCTCGCGGCGTCCGAGGCGGAAGGAGAGGTGGTGCTCGCCGCGGCGGTAGCCGAGGCTTCCTTCGCCTTCGAGCCGCTGCAATTCCTGGAGAGCCTTGCGCGGGACGAGGACCGATTCCTGGCCGCTGCCATTGCCGGCGAGACCGGCGACACTGCCTGCCAGACCGCCCTCGACGAGAGCCAGGCGATGGCCGTCGGTCGCCACCATCTCCATGGAGCCGTCCTTGAGCTTGAGGAGGGCGCCGTTGAGCTGGAAGCGCGACTCCTCGGCGGACACGGCGAAGAGGATCTTGGAGATCATCCGCCGGAAGTCCAGAAAGGGGATCTCGACCTGGGCGCTGTCCTCGACCTGGGGCAGGGTCGGGAAGTCGTCGGGCGCGAGGCCGTGAATCTTGAAGCGCGACTTGCCGGCGCGGATGGTCAGGATCCGCGGCTCTTCCTGGACGAGGTGGACCTCGTCGCCGGTGAGCGAGCGGATGATCTCCATCAGCTTCTTCGCCTGGACGGCGATGCCGCCCTCCTCCTTGATCTCCGCCTCGCACCAGGAGGTGAGGGAGACGTCGAGGTCGGTGGCGGCAAGGTGAAGCCTGTCCTCCCGCGTGCTGAGGAGCAGGTGCGACAGGACCGGGATCGTCGTCTTGCGCTCGACGATTCCCTGCATGGGGGCAAGCTCCCCCAGAAACTCACTGCGACTGACGCGGATTTCCATTCCCTCTTCTCCGTATAGAAGGCATCTGAATATAGCATAGACGTAGTAGTAGTAGGGGGCTGCGGAATTCCCCGAAACGGGTGCAAGCCCCTGAAAGAAAAGGCCTTGGTTCCCGTACCCCGCTTGTGGACCGGCTGTGGACGACCTGCGGAGAGATGAGGATAAATCCGGAAGGACAGAAAATATCCGCAGACCCTCCACAGGGGCTCAGAAGAATCCTCCACAGCCTTTCCATAGGCCGCAGGAGACCTTACCCATAGATATGCAGGCATTGTGCCTGGCGGCGCCTATCGGAAGTGCTGCTCGAAGGTCTGGAGGAGCCGGTCCAGGTCGGGGTCGGTCTTGCGCATCTCGGAGACCTTCTCGACCGAGTACATGACCGTCGAGTGGTGCTTGTCGTTGAACAGCTTGCCGATCTCGGGATAGGAGAGGTCCGTGAGCTTCTTGCAGAGGTACATGGCAACCTGCCGCGGGATGACGATCTGCCGCGCGTTGCTCTTGCTCTTGATGTCGACCACCTTCAGGCCGTAGTGGCGCGCCACGGCCTTGATGAGGTCGTTGGCGGCCGGCTTCTTCCCCTCTTCGGGCAGGATGTCCTTGAGCGTCTCGCGCGCCAGGGCGAGCGACATGGGCTTGCCGGTCAGCGACGAGAAGGCGATAACCCGGTTCAGGAGCCCTTCGAGCTCGCGGATGTTGGTCTTCACCTGGTGGGCGATGAAGTCGGCCACCTCCTCGGGCACGACGACGTTCTCCAGGTACGCCTTGCGCTGGAGGATCGCCACCTTGGTCTCCAGGTCCGGCGGCTGGATGTCGGCGATCAGACCCCATTCGAACCGGCTGCGCAGGCGCTCCTCCAGGGTCGGGATGTTGCGCGGCGAGGAGTCCGAGGAGAGGATGATCTGCTTCTGGCTCGTATAGAGCGTGTTGAAGGTGTGGAAGAACTCCTCCTGCGTCCGCTCCTTGTTGGCAATGAACTGGATGTCGTCGATCAGGAGCACGTCGATGGTGCGGTAGCGCTCCCGGAAGTCGGGCATCCGGTCGAAGCGGATGGAGTTGATGAGCTCGTTGACGAACTGCTCGGCGGCCAGGTAGAGCACCCGCATCTGCGGCCGGGTGCGGACGATCTCGTGGCCGATCGCGTGCAGCAGGTGCGTCTTGCCGAGACCGACGCCGCCGTAGAGGAAGAGGGGGTTGTAGCTCTGGGACGGGTTTTCGGCCACGGCCTTGGCCGCGGC
>JANOCF010001002.1:0-3246 GCA_031412055.1 Holophagales bacterium
CCGGCGAACCGGATCCCGACCTTGAACCGCGCCTTGAACATGTCCTTGTCGCGGCCGGCCTCGGTCATGTCCGCGGTGATGTCCGCGTGGCGGATGTCGATTACCTGCTGGGAACGCGCCTGCTGGGACCGGCTCCCGGGCCTTCCCTTGCCGTCGCGGTCCGCGGCCCGGTCCAGGCTGAGCCACATCTCGGGATAGGCGTAGGGAGCGTTGAAGGTCTCGAGCTGGATCTCCTCCAGCCGCTGGGCGTCGTAGTCGAAGGTGAGCCAGCCGAAACCCTGGGTGCGGACGTCGACGCGCAGAAAGCGGTCGCCGGGCGTCCGGAGCGCCAGGATCACCCTGGAGTCGGCGTCGAACAGCCGCTGCGTAAGCCAGTGCTCGTGCCGCTCCCGCGCCAGCTTGTTCTCCTTGTAGCTCGACGAGCCGCCATTGAGAGGCACCGGCAGCTCCCCCGCCGTCCGCAGGACCAGGGAGGTGAAGGGCTCGTCGATCTCCTGAAGCTCCGGCTTCTTCGTATACCTCCGGAGCTGCGCCAGCTCGACGGGGTCGGGCACGGTCATCCGGAAGCGTCCGCGCCCTTCGAAGACCAGGCCCGTCACGGCGGTGTCGGCGCCAGCCTGCCCGGGCTCGGCCAGCCAGACCTTGCCGGAGTCGAGGGTCCAGGACGCCCCTTCCATCTCCCAGCGGATCCCGCCGGCCGGTACGGGCATGGGCTCGGCCTGGTAGCGCCAGCGCTGGAGCTGGAGGTACTCCTCGGGAGCTGGCTGGACGTCCTGAGCCGCGAGAGGAAGAGACAGCAGGAGCAGGGCGGCAAGAGTGATGCGTCGGATCATGAAGCTTCCTACAGCGACGCCCGGATGTTCCAGAGGTCCGGGAACAGCGGCTTGAACAGGGTGGTCTCGAGGTACTTGGCGCCGGGCGAGCCGCCCGTGCCCATCTTCACGCCGATGGTGCGCTGCACCATCATCACATGCCGGTAGCGCCACTCCTGGAGCCCTTCGTCGAGGTCGACCAGGCGCTCGCAGACGTTCTGCATCCCGGGATCGTTGTGGTAGATGTCGATGAGGATCTTCTGCACCCGCTCATCCTCCACGGGCGCCAGCTTCGGGTCGCGGGAGAGGACGTCCTCCGGGATCGGCTTGCCGTTCTCGCTGAGGAAGCGCAGGAAGGAGTCGTAGACGCTCGGCTTCGTCAGCAGCTCTTCCAGGTGACGGCGCACATCGCTGTCCTCGGGGATGTGGAAGAACGCGCCCGGGCGGCGGTGGCCCAGGAGGGTCTCGATCTCGCGGAACTGGGTCGACTGGAAGCCGCTGGCGGTGTCCAGCCGGTGCCGGAAGCTGGAAAAGGAGACCGGCGTCATGGTCTCCAGGATGTCCACCTGGGACACCAGGGTCTTGAAGATGGTCAGGATGCGCCGCAGCGTGGCGAGAGCCCGCGGTCCTTCGTTGCCCTCGAACGCCGTCTGCAGCAGGTGGCATTCATGGAGGACCTGCTTGAACCAGAGCTCGTAGACCTGGTGGATCACGATGAACAGCATCTCGTCGTGCTCCTGGGGGTCGGACGCCAGGGTCTGGATGTTCAGAAGCTCGTCGAGACGCAGATAGCTGTTGTAGGTTCGGACCAAGGTTTCCCTCCCAAGTCATCCGAGGCTAGTCAAAGAGGACGGCGGGGTCAACTGCCGGCACGGGCTCCCCGGGTTCCTTGAGCCGGCAATGTGGTGGCGCTTGAAGACTCCCGGTTGCGATGGAAGACTACCAATCCGGATTTAGAGTCTATTCAGCGCCGCCGGATGACTTCCGGCGCCGTTTAATGACTTCCAATCCGATTTTGAAGGCTATTCGCCGCGGCCGGATGACTTCCGGCGCGGTTTAAAGACGATCTGGCGCGGAGTTATGACTCTCGGCGGCGTTTAGTGACTTCCGGGACGTTTAGAGAGGCATGCAGGATCTCCGCGATCCGTTCGCCCGCCCGTCCATCGCCGTAGGGGTTGGGAGCGGGCAGGGTACCTGACCAGGGCTCTTCCAGCCAGGCGTCGGCGAGAGCCCGGGCCACCTTGCCGCGGTTTCGGCCCACGAGACGGTTCCGCCCGCCTGCGAGCGCTTCCGGCCGCTCGGTGGTCTCCCGGGCCACGAGCACGATCTTGCCCAGGGAAGGAGCCTCCTCCTGGATGCCGCCCGAGTCGGTGAGCACGATGCGGCAGCGGGCCAGCGTGCGCGCGAACTCGGCATAGCCCATCGGGGGCACGCGCTCAATCCTCTCCACGTCCCCGAGCAGCTCCTCCGCCACCCGGGCCACATTGGGGTTGGGGTGCACCGGCCAGAGGGCCTTCGCGTCGGGATGGCTCTCCAGGAAGTCCCGGACCGCGCCGATCAGGTCGCGTAGCGGCTCGCCGAACGACTCGCGGCGGTGCAAGGTTACGAGCAGGAAGGGATCTTCCGGCTCCGGCTCCCCCTTTTTACCGAGAACCCAGAGCAGAGAGTCCACCGCGGTGTTGCCGGTGACGTGGATGACCGCGGGATCGATCTTCTCCGAAAGCAGGTTCTGCCGCGCCGCCTCGGTGGGAGCGAAGCACCACCGGCAGAGACGGTCCGCGAGCTGCCGGTTGCCCTCCTCGGGAAATGGGTGCTGGTGGTCGTAGGTGCGCAGCCCTGCCTCCACGTGTCCCACTGGAATCCCGAGGTGGTACGCGCACAGCGCGGCGGCCAGGGATGTCGTGGTATCCCCCTGCACCAGCAGGGCCGCGGGCTGGATCTCGTCGAGCAGCGGAGGCAGCCGCTCCAGCACGCGGGCCGCGATCTGGTTGAGCGTCTGCCCCTCGGTCATCACGGACAGCTCGTGGTCCGGAGTCAGGCCGAGCGGAGCGAGCGCGGTCTCCAAAAGCTCGCGGTGCTGGCCGGTGGAGACCAGGACGCTCCGCTCCTTCAAGGCGCGATGGACCGGGGCCATCTTGACGGCTTCCGGACGGGTGCCGACGACGAGGACGATCTTGCGGCTCACGGGGTGGGACGCTAGCACAGCGCACGGGAGAGGTCGTGAATGCGATACTCTGTCACTTGATTCCGCTCTATGACTCGTACCGAGCTCCTCCTCCGGCTGGACAGCGAACCGGTCTCCTCCGAGACCTGCTTCGTGCTGCTGTGGACGTACCTCACCCAGGCCCGTGTCGCGGCTGGCGAAAACCACTCGCGCGCCGAAATGGGCGTCCATCCGTTCCGGATTGAGCCTCATCTGCCGGATGGTTCCTCT
>JANOCF010001003.1:0-2121 GCA_031412055.1 Holophagales bacterium
GGCGACCCGTTGAGCCCGAGGTGTAGATCACATAGGCCGGATGATCCGGCGACAGGCTCCACCGCTTCGGACGCGCGGCAGTATCACCCTCCAGATCATTCAGCTCTTCCAGGAGGACCACGCGCGGACCGGCGAACTTCCCGGCCAGCTCGCGGCTGGTGACGAGCACGGGCATGCGGCTGTCGTCGAACAGGTACTGCAGGCGCTCGTCCGGGTAGGCCGGATCGAGCGGCACGTAGGCGCCGCCCGCCATCAGCGTTCCGAGGATCGCCACGACCATCTCCGCGGAGCGCTCCAGGCAGATGCCCACCGGCACCTCCGGCTCGACCCCGAGCTCCCGCAGCCGCCGGGCCAGCGCCACGGCGCGCCGGTTGAGCTCTCCATAGGTCAGGGCGACGTCCTCGAAGATCACCGCCACGGCTTCCGGCGTGCGGTCGGCTTGGGCGGCGAAGAGGTCGTGCAGAAGAGCCTCCCCGCCCGGCTCGGCGGAGATGGCGCACCAGCTCCGGAGCTGCTCCCGCTCGGCGGCCGTCAGCAGCGGCAGCTCGCCGAGCGGCATCGCGGGATCCGTCATCGCGGCCTCCAGCAGGGCTTGCAGGTGGCCCAGCAGCCGGCGCGCGGTCGAGGCGTCGAACAGCGCGGTGGCGTAATCGAGCGTGCCCGCGATTCCTCCTTCTTCCGTCTCCCGGACGCCGAGACTCAGATCGAACTTGGCGAGGCCGATCGGGATGTCGACAGGAGCCAAGGTCACGCCGGGCAGCTCTACGGGTCCTGTCGGGGTGTTCTGGAGAACCAGCAGGGCCTGGAACAGCGGGCTGTGGGCGAGACTGCGCTCCGCCCCGAGCGCCTCGACCAGCTTTTCGAATGGCACGTCCTGTCGAGCGAAGGCCTCCAGGCTGACGGACCGGACCTGATGGAGCAGGCCGCGGAAGGCCAGGTCCCCGGCCGGCCGGCCGCGCAGGACGAGGGTGTTGACGAAGAAGCCGATCAGCCCCTCGATCTCTCCCCGGTTGCGGTTGGCAACCGGCGTGCCGACAAGGATGTCTTCCTGCCCCGTGTAACGGTGCAGCAGCGCCAGGAAGCCGGCGAGCAGCGCCATGAAAAGAGTCGCGCCTTCACCTCGCGCCAGCCTCCCGATCGACGCCGCCAATTCCGCCGGCAGGGCAACGGGCTCGGAAGCTCCGGCGTAGGACTGCACGGCCGGACGCGGCCGGTCGGTCGGCAGCTCCAGCAGCGTGGGAGCCCCGGCCAGGGCGTCCCGCGACTGTGCGAGCTGACCCTCGAGGACGGCGCCGCGCAACCAGCGCCGCTGCCAGATCGCGAAGTCGAGGTACTGCACCGGCAGCTCGGGAAGAGGAGACGGGCGCCCCTCCAGGAACGCCGTGTAGAGAGCGGCGCTCTCCTGGATCAGCACCTCCATCGACCAGCCGTCGCTGACGATGTGGTGCAGGTTGAGCAGCAGCATCCAATCGGTCTCGGACAGCCGCAGCAGGCAGGCCCGGACCAGCGGACCGAGGCGCAGGTCGAACGGCCGGGCGGCATCCTCGCCGGCGAGCCGGGACCATTCGGTCTCCCGCTCTTCCTCCGGCAGTCCGCGCAGGTCCAGGATTGGCATCCGGAGCGGCAGGCGGAAGTCGAGGGACGGCGCAACGACCTGGACGGGCTCGCCCACGGACTCGACGAAGGTGGTCCGCAGCGCGCCATGCCGCCGGATGACCTCGGCCAGGCTGCGTTCCAGGGCGGCCTCGTTGAGCTGGCCGGTCAGGCGCAAAGCTGCCGGGATGTTGTAGAGCGGGCTGCCCGGCTCCAGGCGGTCCAGGAACCAGAGCCGCTCCTGGGCGAAGGAGAGCGGCCCCTCGTGCGCCCCGGCCGGAGCGATCGGGGGGAATTGCGTCCCCGGCGTACTGGCGAGCAGCGCGTCCACCCGCGAGGCGAGGCCGGAGAGCACCGGCGATTCGAACAGAGCACGCAGCGGCAGCTCGACGCCGAACGCATCGCGCAGACGCGAGACCAGCCGCGTCGCCAGCAGCGAGTGGCCGCCCAGCTCGAAGAAATTGTCCCGGACGCCGACCGTTGCCACGCCGAGCAGGTCGGACCAGATCCCCGCCAGCAGCTCCTCCG
>JANOCF010001004.1:0-2995 GCA_031412055.1 Holophagales bacterium
GCTCTCGTCGGCGAGGATGCGGTCGAAGAGGCGGAAGGCCGGCTCCTGCCAGGAGGGATCCTCGCGGATGCCCTGACTGCGCTCGGAGTGGCCGTCGTTCGCGTAGGGATCGAGATCGCCCGGCCCGCCCGTCCCGACATAGAGGGAGAAGCGGCCGCCGGGGGGCTCCGGGATCATTCCGGAACGGCGCACGTCGAAGGAGATCGCGCGCACGCGGACGCCGGTCTCATCCGAGAAGGGCAGCGGAAAGGGCAGGAGCTCGCAGGCGATGTCGAGCAGGGAGTGGACCAGGCAGTCGTGGCCGAGGTTCGGCCAGCCATGGTTCATGTCGAGCACGGCGACGTCGATCACCCGCGGATCCGCGTCGGGGAGCTCCTCCGGCCGCTCGACGCGAACGTACTCGAAGGCGCTGCGGGGGATGCTCCCCGAGAGCTTGTGATGGTCGAGAACAGACATACTCAAGCCGGAATGCAGCTCCGATGCCCGATGCGTTGGTTGCTCGTCTTCATGGTTGCGCCGGGAAGGCTACAGGATTCGGGCGCGGCGCGGTACTCCACGCAGGTATCGCCGCTACAGGTATCGGCACTTGCAAATCCTTTGACTTTCCCAGGGCCTCCGGCTAGGCTCAAGCGTCGTTTTCTTTTTTTTGGAGACAGGCAGCGTAAGTCTGGCGCGATCGGTCTGGTCGCGAGTCGCGGCGATGCGCACCGGCTTCACAGCCTGTTGATCTGCAAAGGGGATTGCCATGGTTGGGAGCCTGTCGCGTCGAGCCGCCGTTTTCCTCGTCGTTTTCCTCGTAATACCGGGCCTTTCCTCGGCACTCTGGGCCGACGAGCCCAAGGTCGCCCCGAGCGCGCTGCGCCAGATGCAGGCGCTCTCGAGCATCAAGATCTCGAAGAGCAAGGTGCAGGGCAAGATCGACTCGCGCCTGTACCTCGGCCTGCTGCACCAGCGCAGAGATCCCCGGCTCAATCCGCTGACCGACTTCCGCTACGTGAAGCCCGGGATCGACGGCAGGATCGAGGTCGACATCCTTCTCTCCGACGCCGCGGGAATCAAGGCGGTTCTCACGCTGCTGGAGGCGGGCGGTGCTGTGGTCAAGGACGCGAGCGTCGCCTACCGCCGGGTCAGCGCCCGCGTGCGGCTCACCGATCTGGAGGCGCTCGCCGCGATTCCGGAGGTGCGGAAGGTGCGCCAGGAGATCCCGGCGATGATTCACAAGATCAACACCTCGGAGGGTGACCTGACGCACGGCGCCCAGCAGGCGCGGGGCTTCTTCGGGGTCACCGGCGCCGGGGTGAAGGTCTGCGTCCTCTCGGACGGAGTCGACAGCCTTGCCGCCTCGCAGGCGAGCGGCGACCTCCCGGCGGTCGACGTCCTGCCCGGCCAGGCCGGCGGCGGCGACGAAGGCACGGCGATGCTCGAGATCGTCCATGACCTCGCTCCCGGCGCGACTCTCGGCTTCGCGACCGCGTTCACCAGCGAGGCGAGCTTCGCGCAGAACATCCTCGACCTGGCCGCCGACGGCTGCGACATCATCGTCGACGACATCATCTACCTCGACGAGTCGCCGTTCCAGGATGGACCCGTGGCCCAGTCGGTCAACACCGTCACGGCCGCCGGCGTCCTCTACTTCTCCTCGGCCGGCAACGAAGGCAATGCGACCGACCTGACCTCGGGAACCTGGGAAGGCGACTTCGTCCCGAACGGCACGCCTGCTGCTCTGGCTGGAGCCGGCCCGGTGCACAACTTCGGCGACGGCGGACAGTCGATCCTGGTGGAGCTCGGAAGCGCCGGGACTCCTGCGTTGCTCATCTGGGCCGAGCACTACGACCTCGCCACGGGCATCGCGTCGACCGACTATGACCTGTACGACATGAACGGCACCCTCACGACCATCTTCGATGCCAGCGCCGATACGCAGGATGGCGTGGGCGGCGACGACTTTCCGATCGAGTTCATCGGCGGCGGCGCCTTCAGCGGCGAGCGCCTGGTCGTCGCGAAGTTCGCGGACGGGACGACCTCCAGCGACCCGATGTTCAACCTCATCCTCTTCCGGGGCGAGCTCGACGACGCGCTGGCGACCAACGGCGCCACGCGCGGCCACAGCGCCGCCGCCGAATCCTTCAGCGTCGCGGCGACGCCGGCCGCCGAGTCCTTCGACGGCGTGACGCCGGACGGACCGTACCCCGGCCTGTTCACCTCCGCCAACGAGAGCGAGAGCTTCACGGCCGACGGACCGCGGCGGATCATCCTCGACCCCACCGGCGCCGAGATCACGCCGGGCAACCGCACCAGCACCGGCGGAGTCGTCCGCCAGAAGCCTGACATCACGGCCGCCGACGGCGTCGACACGGCCGCGCCGGGCTTCAATCCCTTCTATGGCACCTCGGCCTCCGCGCCGCATGCCGCCGCCATCGCCGCGCTCCTCCAGTCGGCGCAGCCGGGCTTGACGCCCGTGCAGGTTCGCACCGCGCTGATCAACTCGGCCATCGACATCGAGGCGGCCGGCGTGGATCGGGACACCGGCGCCGGCATCATCATGGCCCGGGAGGCCCTGGAGGAAGTGGGAGCCACGCCCCAGGCCTTCCTGTCGGCCGGCACGGAAGTCCCCACCCAGCTCATCGGCGACGGCGACGCCTTCGTCGAGAACAACGAGGTCTGGAACCTGACGGTGCCGCTCACCAACGACGGCGGCGCCGGAGCCACGGCCATCAGCGCCACGCTGACCTCGTCGACTCCCGGCGTGACGATCCTCTCCGGCAACTCGGCCTATCCCGATCTGGCGGTGGGCGCCTCCGGCAACAATGCGACACCGTTCACCTTCAGCGTCTCGGGGATCGTTCCCTGCGGCGGTCTGATCGAGTTCACCCTGACCGTCACCTACACCGGTGGAACGAGCAGCCCCCAGAGCTTCAGCTTCTCGATCCAGACGGGCGGCCCGGGCACGCCAGTCACCTTCAGCTATGCCGGACCGGCCGTGCCGATCCCGGAC
>JANOCF010001005.1:0-6437 GCA_031412055.1 Holophagales bacterium
TGCGCCACGGGCTGACGCTCGGCGAGCTGTTCCGCCTGGAGGCGTTGCGCCGCGGCTGGAACGGGCCGCTCGAGATCTGGGAGATGGAGGGCTGGCGCCGGAGCATGGCCTGGAGCGAGACCGGTCTGCCGTGGATCGCCCCCTCGCCCAACATGCCCACGACGTTGACCGCGCTGGTCTATCCCGGCGGCTGCCTGGTGGAGGCCACGGAGCTGTCCGAAGGGCGGGGCACGACGCGTCCGTTCCAGCTCACGGGCGCTCCGCATGTGAATCCCGTGGCTCTCGCCGATGCCCTGGCCGGCCGCGGTCTGCCCGGTGTGGCGTTCGTGCCGACGTACTTCCGGCCCCAGTTCCAGAAGCACGCGAAGCAGGTCTGCGGTGGAGTGGAGCTGGTGGTAACCGATCCCGTGGCGTTTCAGTCCTACCGGACGGGCGTGGAGCTGCTGGATGCGATCCGCAGGCTCGACCCGGAGCTCTTCGCCTGGCGCGAGGCGCCCTACGAGTTCGTGATCGACCGGCCGGCCATCGATCTCCTCACCGGCGGTCCGGAGTGCCGCGAGGCGATCGAGAGCGGCGACGGCGACGGGCTGGCGGACTGGATCGCCACCTGGTCCCGAGACGAGGAAGCCTTCCGCGAGGAGCGGCGGGAAATATTGCTCTACCCATCGGCTCTACCCTGAGGAGACTTGATGAAGGCGCCCCATCTTTTGCGTGTCGAGGAAGGGCCGGAAGGCTTCGCTTCACTGGTCGAAGCCGCCCGGGCCGAGGAGCTGCGAATCGGCTGGCTGGAGCTGGCCGAGGTCTCGCCGCTGCCCGAGGTCCTCGAATCCGCCGCCGGGCTCGGGGTTCTGAGGGCCGTGTCCGTGGGCGGCGGCCGGAGCGTGGCGGTCAAGCCGATGCGGGGTGCCCCGGTCTTGAAGGACATCCTCCGCGAGCACTTCCGCGGCTGCGCGCTGGTGCTGGTACGGGGAGAGATCGAGGCGCACCAGCTTCGGGCGGACGGGGAAGGGTGGCGGATGGAAGTCTCAGGCCAGGCAGCGCAGGCGCTGACGACTCCGCAGCTCCTCGGGAAGGTTCGCAGCCCGCTGTCCCTGGCCTGACCGCGTTCCATCGCGCAGCCGTCGGGGATGCCTCATTTCCTGTGGTGGCGACGCGCAACGCCAGGGGACGGGGTCATTTCCTGAGATTTCAACACGCAACAGCAGGGGATGACCCCGTCCCCCGAGATTTTGGCCCGCCCCGCGCCGCCGCGTCTCGCCACCGCAGGAAATGCCCCTATCCCCTTGCGTTGCGCCTCTCGTCCACGTTGGGGAAGCTCTCCCCAACGACTCGCGCTTGCCACCCCGCGGGGGTTTTGCCACAATGCGGCGTGGCAGCGCGGGTTTCTCCGATCGTCCACCCTTTCCCACCGAAGATGAGGCTCCCGTGATGGAAAAAATCCAGTTCTTCCTCCCCGGTCCGAGCTACGTGACCGAGGCCGCCCGCCAGGCCATGACCAGGCCGATGGTCGGCCACCGCTCGGCTCCGTTCAAGAATTTCTACCTGTCCATCGCCGAGCGGCTGCCCAAGGTTCTGCGCACCGCGGGCGACGGCATGGTGGCGACCGGCAGCTCCACCCTCATCATGGAGAGCGCCGTGATCTCCTGCGCCGCCTCCGAGGTGCTCAACCTCGTCAACGGCGCCTTCTCGGACCGCTGGCACTCCATCTCGAAGTCGGTCGGCAAGACGTGCGACAAGATCGATTTCCCGTGGGGCGAGGCCGTCGATCCCGACGTGGTCCGGGCCGCGCTACGCCGCAAGAAGTACGACGCCGTGACCGTGGTCCACAACGAGACTTCCACCGGAGTCATGAGCCCGCTGGCCGACATCGCCAAGGCGATCCGCGAGGAGAGCGATGCCCTCGTCCTGGTCGACACCGTCTCATCCCTGGGCGGCGCGCCCATCGAGACGGACGCCTGGGGGCTGGACGTGGTCCTCGCCGGCACCCAGAAGGCGCTGGCCCTGCCGCCGGGCCTGGTCGTGTTCGCGATGTCCGAGCGGGCCGGCGAGCGCGCGGCCCAGGTCAAGCATCGCGGGTTCTACACCGACCTCCTGCGCTACCGCGACAAACACCGCGAGGGCGGCAACATCACCACTCCGGCGATCTCGCTGGTCTATGCCCTGGACGTCCAGCTCGACGCCATGCTCGCCGAAGGGATGGAGGCGCGCTGGGCCCGGCACGAAGCGCTCCAGAAGCGCACCGCAGCCTGGGCCGAGTCGCGGGGGATCACCTACGCGTCCGCGCCGGACGCCCGGTCGCTCACCGTGAGCTGCCTGAAAGCCCCCGCGGGAGTCGATCCCCAGGCGATCGTCAAGAAGCTGGCGGAGCGCGGCTGGACCATCGGCGGCGGCTACGGCGACTGGAAACCCACCACCTTCCGCATCGGCCACATGGGCGAGGTGCGGGACAGCGATCTCGAAGCGCTGCTCGCCGAGACCGACCGGGTGCTTGAGGAGCTCGCGAAGTGACCCCGCCGACACCCCATCGCATTCTCATCTCCGACTCGCTCGACCCTTCCGGCCTGGAGCTGCTCCGGGCCTCCGGGGCGGAGATCCATGAGCTCAAGAAAGAGGAGCGCGAGCGCCTGCCCGAGATCCTGGCAGACTTCGACGCCCTGATCGTTCGCAGCACCACCAAGGTCACCGCCGACCTCCTGCGCGCGGGCAAGCGCCTCAAGGTCGTGGGCCGCGCCGGCATCGGCGTCGACAACGTGGACGTGAACGCGGCCACCCAACTGGGCGTGCTGGTCGTCAACGCGCCCACGGCCAACCTGATGTCGGCCACCGAGCACACTTTCGCGCTGCTCCTCTCCCTGGCCCGCCGCGTGGCCGCGGCCGATGCGAGCATGAAAGCGGGGGAGTGGAACCGCAAGCTCACCGGCGTGGAGCTCCAGGGCAAGACGCTGGGCGTCGTCGGCTTCGGCCGCATCGGCCAGCGCGTGGCCGAGCGCGCCCGCGGGTTCGAGATGAAGATCGTGGCCTTCGATCCGTTCCTCGATCCGGACAACGCGCGCAAGCATCAGGCCGAGCCGCTGTCGCTGGACGACCTGCTCCGCCGGGCGGACATGATCACCCTGCACACGCCGTTCACCGAGGAGACCCGCAACCTCATCAACCGCGAGCGCCTCGCCTTGATGAAGAAGGGCGCGCTGCTGGTCAACTGCGCCCGCGGCGGGATCGTCGACGAGGAGGCCCTGCTGGAGGCCCTGGAGTCCGGCCACCTGGGCGGCGCGGCCCTGGACGTGTTCGCGGAGGAGCCGCCCACGGACCTGCGCCTGGTCCGGCACCCGAAAGTGGTGGCCACGCCGCACCTCGGCGCCCAGACCCACGAGGCCCAGGAGCGGATCTCCCGCGAGACGGCCGAGATGGTCCTGGCCGCCCTCTCCGGATCGCTGGCCGTGGCCGCGGTGAACCTGCCGTTCCGTCCGGCGGGCGGCCGGATGGACCCGTACCTGGCGCTCGGGGAGAGGCTGGGCCGGATGGCCGGCCTGCTCCTCGGCACCGCGCCCCTCCGTCTCCAGGTGGACACCAGCGGCATCGACGAGGCCTTCCGGGTACCGGTCGCCGTGGCGGCCCTCAAGGGGATGCTGATGCCGTTCCTCGGCGAGGCCGTGAACTACGTCAACGCCGAGCTGATCGCCCAGGGACGGGGGATCGAGGTCGTCCGCTCCACCCACAGCCTACCGAGCGGGGACTACCCGCAGCTCGTGGGCGTGACCCTGAGCGGCGGCGGGCGGACCGTGGAGATCTCCGGCACCCTGTTCGGCGAGCGCGACCCCCGGGTGGTCCGGCTCGGCGGCTATCCGCTGGAGTTCCGGCCCGAGGGCAAGCTCCTGTTCCTGGAGAACCGGGACGTCCCCGGCGTGGTGGGCAAAATCGGCACGCTGCTGGCCGAAGCCGGGATCAACATCGCGGACATCCACCTGGCGCGGCGGCCCAACGAGCGCGGCGAGCAGGAGGCGCTGGCGGTGCTGCGCCTGGACCAGGCGGCCACGGACGATCTCCTCGCCCGGCTCACCGCTCTGCCCGAGGTGCTCAACGCCCGCGGGGTCAACCTGTAGAATTGCTTCGGAGGAGATCAAGATGGCGCACGTAGGGGTCATATTCGGTGGCAGGAGCGTCGAGCACCAGGTCTCGATCCGCTCGGCGCGGACAGTGGTGGAGGGATTGCGGGCTGCCGGCCACCAGGTCACTCCGCTCGGCATCGCCCAGGACGGCTGCTGGATCGACGCCGGGGCCTCCGAGGCCGTCCTCTCCGGCGGCGTGGCAGCCATTCCTCCCCTGGAGCTGCCGATCGCCCCGACGCTGCGGCACTTGCTCGCCTCGGGCGTGGAGGTGCTGTTCCCCATCGTGCACGGCACCTGGGGCGAGGACGGCACCCTGCAGGGCCTGTGCGAGATGATCGATGTCGCCTACGTCGGCCCCGGGGTCACGGCCAGCGCCCTGGCCATGGACAAGCTCCTGTTCAAGCGCCAGATGATGGCGGCCGGCGTGCCGGTGGTGGAGTACGAGGCCGTCACGCGCCGCGAGATGGAGACCGGCCCGGCCGGCTTCCTTGAGCGGGCTCGCAAGCTCACCTTCCCGGTCTTCGTGAAGCCGAGCGTGGGCGGGTCGAGCGTCGGCGTGAAGAAGGTGAGCACGCCGGAGGATCTGGAGGCCGGCGTCCGTTTCGCGCTGCAGTTCGACGAGACCGTGATCGTGGAGCGGGGAGTCAAGGGCCGGGAGCTGGAATGCGCCGTGCTCGGCTACGGCAGGATCGAGGCCTCGGCCGTGGGCGAGATCGTCCCCGGCAACGACTTCTACGACTACGCCGACAAGTACCTCCAGGACACCGCGCAGCTCATCGCTCCGGCCGAGCTGAGCCCGGAGACGACCGAGCGCCTGCGCGAGGCCGCTGTCAGCGCCTTCGAGGCTGTCGGCGGCGTCGGGCTGGCCCGGGTGGATTTCCTGGTGGAAGAGGACGGCGGCGTCTACGTGAACGAGATCAACACCCTCCCCGGCTTCACCAGCATCTCGATGTATCCCCGCCTCTGGGGCCTCTCGGGCGTCCCGCTGCCCGAGCTGGTCGACCGGCTCGTCCGGATCGCCATCGAGCGCCACCGCGACCGCCAGCGCCTGGATCAGGGGATCAAGGATTTCCTGGCCGCGCTGGTCTGAACCCGAACCCAAAAGGAAAACGGCGGGCTGGGTGAAACCCTGCCCGCCGCTTTTGTTTTCAGCCAGGAAGCGCTAGAAGCGCCACAGGAGGCCGGCGTTGATCGCGACGCCGTCGAGGTCGATCGCCACCTCGTCCTCCAGGTCGATGTCGTCATTGCCCCGCCGTTCCTCCCGGACCAGGGTGGCCTCGGTGCTCCGGTAGATGCCTTCGACGAAGAAGTTGGCTCCTTCCCTGCTGCCGATGCGCGTGCCGACCGAGACGTGGAAGCCCGTCTCGTCGTCCACTTCGATACCCTCGCGGGTCGTGTCGATCAGGAAGTAGCTGAACCCGCCGCCGACCCACGGGCTGAACGCACCATGGGGAGCGAACTCGTAATGCAGGCCGACGTCGAACGGCAGGACCTCGAGGCTCTCCTCGGAGAAGAAGTCCTCGTCGTCATCATCGTCGAACAGGTTGTCCAGCGGCTCGTCCGTCAGCTCCTGGTAGTAGGTCCCCTTCAGGTGAAGACCCAGGCCGGTCTCGCCGAACGGGAAGCCCACTCCGATACCGCCGCCGAACGTCTCGTCCACGTCCGCCGTGTCCCAGTAGGAGCCGAACAGCTCGAATTGTTGCGCCATGGCAGCCGGCGCAGCGCAGACCAGGATCAAGATAAGTACTCCGAGTGCCTTCTTCATAAGATCTCCTTCACTCAGGCAGGCGACAGGCAACCCTACCCCGCCGTTGATAGACAGCCGGACCGCGGGACCCCTTCCCACCCGGCTGCCCAGGCGCTTGTGCAATTTAAGTGCCCGTGAAGGTTTCATCAGGCGGCCCAGCGCTGCTAAGATCGTGGCCATGCGACGATCCTTCACACTCGAATACTGGCCTGATGAAGTTGGCTATGTCGGCAGGCTCAAAGAGGTGCCCGGCGTCTTCAGTCAGGGAGACTCCCTCGACGAGCTGGAAGAGAACATCCGCGACGCCTTTCAGTTGATCCTGGAGGATCAGGAGGCAACCGGGTACGCCGAGACACGCCACAAGGAGATCGAGGTCGAAGTTTGAAGCGGAGCTCGTTTCTAAGGGAGCTCGCCCAGGCAGGCTGCGAGCTTCACCGGCACGGCAAAAAGCACGACCTCTACATCAATCCGCTGAACGGGAAGAAAGCTCCCATCCCTCGTCATACCGAGATCAAGAACAGCCTCTGCGAGCTGATCCGCAAGCAGCTCGGTATCGCTTGACGGCTTGACGGCTTGACGGCTTG
>JANOCF010001006.1:0-2946 GCA_031412055.1 Holophagales bacterium
CCTCGCCGACGCGCACTTCAACCTCGCCGGCGTCTACGAACAGCTCGGCCAGAAGAAGGCCGCCATCCGTCATCTCAAGAGCTACAAGAGCCTGACCCGGAGTTAGAGAGACTCCGGAAGGTGGTTCCACGGCGCTACACTACGGGCGCCATGAAAAAACCGCTCGCCGCCGCAGCCCTCGCCCTTCTGTGTCTCCGTGGAGACGCCTTCGCAGTCGAAGGCAAGTGGACTCCCCAGCAGGTTCTGGAGCTCGATGCCGCCTGGTTGCGGCAGCTCGGTCTGGAGATCCCTCCGGAGAAGCTCTGGGGACCGGACGGCGCCGGCCTTCTGGAGGCGGCGGTCCTCATCAACGGCTGCTCGGGCGGCTTCATCTCCGCGGACGGGCTGCTCGTCACCAACCATCACTGCGCCTTCTCCCTCCTCCAGCAGCACTCGACCCCGGAGCGGGACCTGATCACCCACGGGTTCCTCGCCAAGGACCGGGTGGCGGAGCTTCCGGGCAGGGGCGCCCGAGCGACCGTTCCGCATCGCACCACCGACGTCACGGCGGAGATCGAGAAGGCGGCGGGAGCAACCTCCGACGACCTCCAGCGCTACCGCGCCATCCAACGCAAGAGCAACGAGATGGTCGCCGCCTGCGAGGCGAAGCCGAACCGGCGCTGCCGGCTGGAGGCGTTCGACGGCGGCCTGCAGTACGTCCTGTTCGAGAACCTTGAGTTTACCGACGTCCGCCTGGTCTTCGCCCCGCCCCGCGCGATCGGCGAGTACGGCGGCGAGGTCGACAACTGGAGCTGGCCGCGCCACACCGGCGACTTCGCGCTGCTGCGCGTCTACGCCGGACCGGAAGGCCAGCCCGCCGCGCACGCCCCGGTCAACGCTCCCTACCGCCCCCGGCACTTCTTCCCCGTATCCCGGACCGGAATCGAGCCCGGCGCCTTTGTGATGCTGGCGGGCTACCCCGGTCTCACGCACCGCGCCCTGATCGAGCCCGAGATGCGCGAGCGCGGGGAGCGATTCAACCCGCGGCGCGCCGAGCTCTACCGCGACTGGATCACGCTCCTGGAATCCTCCTCCAATCGAGACGATGCGGCCCGCATCGCCCTGGCCGACCGGATCAAGAGCCTGGCCAACCGCGAGAAGAACTCGCGCGGCCAGGTGGCGGGTTTCCAGCGGGGGCGCATCCTGGAGAAGAAGCAGGAGTCCGAGCGGCAGGTCCTGTCCTGGACCGCGGGGCGGCCCGAGCACGCGGCCGCCCTGGAGGCGCACCGGGAGCTGTCGCAGCTCGTCCAGGGAAAGCTGGCCACCTGGGACCGCGACTTCCTCCTCGATCAGTCGATCCACGGTCCGAAGCCTCTCCACCTTGCGCTAACCCTGGCGCGCTGGGCCGGGGAGAAGGCGAAGCCCGACCTCGAGCGCGAAACGGACTACATGGAGCGCGAGCGGGAGCGGCTCAAGGAGCGGATGAAGATCGACCAGAAGCGGATGCATCCCGCGGCCGAGCAGGAGCTGCTCGCCGATCTGCTGACCCGCTTCGCGAGCCTCCCGGAGGGGAGCCGCTCCGCCGCGGTCGAGGCGCTGCTGGCTGGCGACAGCTCTGCTGAAACGATCCGCGCCAAAGCCGCCGGCCTCCTCGCCCGCACCCGGGTGATGGACCTGGAAGAGCGGCTCAGGATGTTCGAGGAGAGCGGGGCCCAGCTCCGGGCTCGCCGCGACCCGCTCCTCGACCTGGCCTTCGCCATGGACCGGGAGCTGCGCGAGCTGAAGGAGCGCGAGGATCGGTTCAAGGGGGCTGTCTCGCGCCTCCGTCCGCGATGGCAGCGCGCCGTGATCGCCCACGCCGGCAAGCCGGTCGCGCCGGACGCCAACGGCACCCTGCGGATCTCCTTCGCGCACGTTCGCGGCTACAGCCCCCGGGACGCCGTCCGGATGGAGCCGCGGACGACCCTGTCCGGCATCGTCGAGAAGCACACGGGAGAAGAGCCTTTCGACGCTCCGGACGAGCTGCTCGCCGCCGCCCCCGCGGCCTCCCGGAGCCGCTGGGCGGATCCGGCCCTCGGCGACGTTCCCGTCGCCTTCCTCGCCGACGGCGACACCACCGGCGGCAGCTCCGGCAGCCCCGTGCTCAACGGCCGGGGGGAGCTGGTGGGCGTCAACTTCGACCGGGTGTGGGAGAACGTCGCCAACGACTTCGGCTACCTGCCCGAAGTCGGGAGAAACATCAGCGTGGACTCGCGCTATCTGCTCTGGACCCTGGAGGCGATCCACGGGGAGGCCGCCGGGCCGCTGCTGAAGGAGATGGGCGCCGCTCCGGCCAGCGGCGGCCAGTGAAGCTCCTCAGCGCCGGAAAAAGAAGCTCGTGCAGTCACTGACTCCCGAGCTTTTTCCAATGCGGAGCCCATTCAGTGACCGAAGCTGCTCAGCGCTGGAAAAAGAAGCTCGCGCAGTCGCTGACTCCCGAGCTTTTTCCAGTGCGGAGCCCGTTCGATGACTGAAGCTCCTCAGCGCTGAAAAAAGAAGCCGGTTCAGCCGGTGACTCCCGAGCTTGCGGCCGCCGTGAGCCCGTCCAAAGCCCGCGTCGCCTCCCCCGCCAAGAAACGGAACCCGCGAGTCGCCGCCTCGCGCCGCACGTCCTCGAGGATCTTCCGGTCTCCCTGGATCTCCCCGAGTGCGAACCGGGCTTCGAGCCCGGCGGTCACGAAGCCGAGCTTGCCAGCCTCCCCTACCGACCGGGAGAGGTCCTGGGCGGCCCGCTTCACCTCTCCCGACGCCGCGTCGACCCGCGCCAGCCGCGGAGCCACGGCGAGGAGGAGCTCGCGGCTGCCGCTCCGCTCTACAAGTGCCCGCGCCCGGCTCGCGGCCTGCCTCGCCTCCTCCAGACGGTTCTGCCGGAGCGCGGCCTCGGCCGCGACTGCCCAGGCCTGCCCCTCGTTGCCCGGCAACCCCTTC
>JANOCF010001007.1:0-1760 GCA_031412055.1 Holophagales bacterium
ACGCCTGCTTCTCCACATCCCGCCCCAGTCCCGAGATGGGCACCCGGAGACCCGTGCTCCAGAGTCCCGAAACCCCGCCGCCCGGCGAGAGCTGGAGCACCTTCCGCCCCCAGACCAGGCGCACGCCCTGCTTGATGCCCCGCATGTCCGGCACTCCGATCGACAGCCATGCCTGATCCCAGAGGATGTCCTCTGGCGGGATGCGCCACTCCGTGAAGCTCGGGCGCTGGAAGGTCCCCGTCGTGTGGAGGTCGGCCCGGTAGACGGCCACCTCGAAGATCCCGCGCCGCCGCCGCTCGGGCATCAGCCGGCCGTCTACGTTGAGCGTTTCGGGGAGGAAGTGGGCGAGTTGGGTCCAGGTTGAGACCTTGCCCTTCTCGTCTTTGCTGTGCACCTGGTAGGGCACGGTAAGCACCGGTCCTCCCAGGATCTGGGCGCGCCCCCAGGTTGCGGACACCTGGGACACCACCTCGTCGCGGCGCTGCTGCCTCTCGTAGATCAGGCCCCGGACCATGAGCAGGGGAATCCAGAGGCCCAGGATCAACAGGCCGGTGACGATCATCTTGAACAGAACGGACTTTCTTAACGGTGCAGGGCTCATCGAGTCGGTCTCCTCCTGAAAGGGGCCTTTGTGGCCTGAGAGGAGTAGACCGCGCCGTGAGGGCCTGGCTAGGGCGCAAACAGGGAAAAAGGGACCCGGATCGTGGCAGAAATGTGGCAGGCGCCAATCCGGCGAAGGCTTGCGGTACATTCGAGGCCATGGCCCCGACGACGGCGAGGATCGCGCTGGTGGACGACGAGGAGACCCTGCGGGAGAGCGTCGGCTTCGCTCTCCGGCGGGAAGGCTACCGGGTCGACGCGTTCCCGGACGGTCTCGCCGCCTGGAAGAGCTTCGAGCAGGGGGTCCTCAGCCTGCCCGACCTCGTCATCCTGGACATCCTGATGCCGCAGATGGACGGGCTGGAGCTCTGCCGGCGCCTTCGCGCCCTGTCCGAGCGCCTCCCCATCCTCTTCCTGACCTCCAAGGACGACGAGTTCGACCGCGTCCTGGGGCTGGAGCTGGGAGCGGACGACTATCTGTGCAAGCCGTTCTCGATGCGCGAGCTGGCCGCCCGCGTCAAGGTGCTCCTCCGCCGGGCCGCCTTTCGGGATGAGCCGGTTGGCGGGTCCGAGGAGCGGATCGTGGACGTCGGCCGGCTGCGCCTCGATCTCCGGCGCTACCAGGCGCACTGGGGCGGAGTCGCGTTGCCCCTCACCGTCACCGAGTTCACCCTTCTCCATGCCCTGGCCCGGCATCCCGGCCACGTCAAGAGCCGCGCCCAGCTCCTTCAGGAGGGATATCCCCACGACGCCTACGTCAGCGACCGCACCATCGACAGCCACATCAAGCGGCTGCGCAAGAAGCTGGTGGAGGCCGATTCCGGCTTCGACGCGGTCGAGACGGTCTACGGGCTCGGATACCGCTGGAGACCGGACTGATGCGACTGGGAGCGCCGGCGTCCTCGCCGGCGCACTCATACGATGGGGTGGAGCCGGCGGGACGCCGGCGCTCCCAGTGGTTGACCGGCATCTCGATCCGCCTTCTCCTCTTCAACCTCCTGCTGGTGTTCCTGCCGGCTGCCGGCTTCCTGTACCTGAACGTCTACGAGGCCCAGCTCCTCCGCCTCCAGGAGCGGTCCATGGTCCAGCAGGGCCGGCACCTCGCCGCGGCGCTCTCCAACCAGGGAGGATTGGACCGGACGATGGCCGAAGACCTCCTC
>JANOCF010001008.1:0-5419 GCA_031412055.1 Holophagales bacterium
GAGCGATCGGAGCGACCGCCGCCGGAGAGTCGTCAGCGGCTGGGAGCTCCTCCCGGTCCAGAAGAAGCGTGCAGGTACCCGGAGGCAGCGATCCCGCCAGGGCCTCCGTCGTGAGCACGACCGCGGTTCCGGAGTCCTCCAGCACGAAGCGCAGGCGCTCCGGCGGATATCCGGGGTCGAGGGGCACGTAGATCCCTCCGGCGCGGAGGATGCCGAGGACGGCCTCGGCCACCTCCAGGCGGCGGTCGAGGAACAGGGCGGCCGGGACCTCGGGTCCGACGCCGAGCTGGCGAAGACGGGCCGCGATACGCGCGGAGCGGTCGGCGATCTCGGCGTAGGTCCGGGAGCGGTCGCCGCAGACCACCGCGCGGCGCTCCGGGGTGAGGACGGCCTGGCGCAGGAAGCGCTCGTGAGCGAGGAGCGGCTCGGGGAGAGGCATCTCCGTCCGGTTGAGCTCCTCCAGCACCTGGCGCCGCTCGTCCTCGTTCATCACGGCCAGGGAGCGAGCCGGCTGCTCCGGATCGCCGAGGACCGAGGCCAGGAGCGTGCGCAGGCGTGCGGCCAGGCGAGAGGCGTCGCCGGCATTCATCCGGCCGGCGTCCCAGGTCAGCTCCAGCGACAGCCGGTCTCCCCGGCGCAAGGCGGTCAGATGTGCCGCGAAGCGCTCCAGGCAGACGGCCATCCGCTCGATGGAGTCAGGCATCTCGCGGTAGTCGAAGCCGTAGCGGAAGGCCCCTTCCATGTCGAAGGAGTCCTGCCACTCTTCGGCCTCGGCCAGGCTGTCGCGGACGCGGCCGGCCAGCTCGGCGAAGGAGAGGTCGAGGCCGCAGTCCAGGGCGACCGGCAGATAGCGGGCGAAGAGGCCGAGCGCGGTGTCCAACCCTTCGTAGGCACGCCCCTCGGTCAAGGCGGCGACCAGCGGTCCCGGAGCTTCCGAAAGCCGCCGGAGAAGGGTCGCCCACACCGCGAGGAGCACGACGCGGGGAGACGTTCCGGTCCGCTCCGCCAGCGCGTCGATCTCCCGAGCCTCCAAGTCCGCCACGGACATCCGTGCCGGCTGGAAGGGTCCGTGGGCATCCCCGTCGAGAGCGAGGTTTCGCGCCGTCCAGTGCCTGCGGCCGGGCTCGCCGTCCTCGCCTTCGAGCAGGTCGTTGAAGACCTCGGAGACATCGGCGTACTGCACGCCCTCTTCCGGGCTCGCGAGGCCTTTGACGAGCAGCTCCAGGCTGCGGGCGTCGCAGAAGGCGGCGGGCAGCGAGAGCAGGAGAGCGCCGTCCTTGCCTCCCAGGCGCGCCAGGACGGCGGTGACCGCGGGGCCGGTCTCGGGATCGGCGGGCATCTCTTCCCGGAGCGCCTCCCAGAGAGCAGGGAGATCCTCCTCGCCCGCGAGCTCCCGCTCCGAGAAGGTTACGGTCCCCTCCGGATCGATGACCTGGACGGGGACCTTCATCCCGGGGAAGCACTCCAGCCGCGTGCGGAGGATCTCGTTGCGGGCGACGAGCTCCTCCAGCGCGGAGCGCAGCGCGGCGGCGTCCAGCCCCTGGATGCGCACCAGGGCCTGGACGCGGTACGGGGACCAGCCGCCCTCCTGATGCAGGCGCCAGACGCGTCGCTGCTGCGGGGACATGCGGAAACCTTGGGCGGCGACCTGGGGATTGGGGGCCAGCATGACTCAGACTCCGGCGGCCTCGGCGGAGGCCAGCATCTCCCAACTGGTGGGCTCCGCCATCCCCACGAGAACGCGGCGGGGGCCGGAGTAGGGATACCGGCCGTGAGCCATCAGCATGTTGTCCACGATGAGGAGGTCTCCGACCTCCCAGCGAAAGGCGATGGTCTCGGCCCAGTAGACCTCCCGCAGGTGCTGGATGACCGCGGGCTCGATGGACGTGCCGTCGCCGTAGAACGTGTTGTAGGGCAGGTCCTCCTCGCGGAACTCGGCGAGCAGGGAATCGCGGATCGCGGGCTGGAGGCCCGAGACATGGAAGAACGCCACATGGTTGAACCAGAGGTCTTCGCCCGTCTTCGGGTGGCGGGCCACGGCGGGCCGGGTCTGGCGGGTGCGCAGGCGGCCGCCGTCCTTCCACTCGAACTGGACGTCGGACTCGGCGCAGTAGCGCTCCACCGCCTTGGGGTCGTCGGTGTAGAACGCCTCCTGCCAGGGGAGGCCGAAGCCGTCGCCGAAGTTGCGCTGCAGCATCCAGCCCTTGCGCAGGAAGGGCTCCAGCACCTCGGGGTCGATCTTCTGCAGCACGCGGCGGCAGTCGCAGATCGGGGTCTCGCCGCCCTCGGGCGGGGCCACGACGCAGAGCAGGAAGAACTTGAGCGGCCAGGTGCGCTGGTAGCAGTTCTCGTTGTGCAGGAAGATCGTCTGGTCCGCCGGGTACTCCGTCGAGGTGTGGATGTTCGGCGCGATCTTGGTGCGCGGCGACGTGTGGTCGCTGTAGTCGATGACGTCGTCCGACACGGCGCGGATGAAGGTCTCGAACGAGTCGAGCCGTCCGGCCTCGAAGCCGCGGAAGAGCACGGCGCCCGTGGTCTTCAGGTGGGTCTCGATGGTCTCGCGGTTGTGGCGCGCCCACTCCATCAGGTCGACCCCCGCGACGGCGGGGCTGGCGAGCGGCAGGGCGAGGCCGTCCAGGGTTGCGAAGGAGACGCGGTCCTCCAGCGAGGCGCTGACGGCACGCCGTCCAAAAGGCTTCATGGGCTTGGCTTGCATATCTGTTTCTCTCCGCTAGCGGAAGTGGATCTTTCAGGAAACCCGGACTTCGTCCCAGGTGTGCGGCTCCGCCATCCCGACCAGGATCTTGCGCGGGCCGGAGAACGGGCTCCGGCCGTGCGCCACGAGCAGGTTGTCGAGCAGGAGGACGTCTCCCTGGCGCCACGGGAAGGCGACGGTCTCGGCGCGGACCGCGGCCCGGACCTCGTCGAGAACCTCGGGCGGGATGGGCGAGCCGTCCCCGAAGCAGGCGTCCTTGGGCAGTCCGTCCTCGCCCAGCTCGGCCACCAGGACTTCGCGGGTCCGGGGGTCGAGGGTCGAGGAGTGGAAGGCGGTGGACTGGTTGAACCAGGTGACCTCGCCCGTGCGCGGGTGGCGCGCCACGGCCGGCCGCACCTGCCGGGTGCGGAGACGGCCGCCGTCCAGCCACTCCACGGAGATCCGGTTGCTGCGGCACCAGTCTTCCATCACCTTGGGGTCGTCGGTGCCGAACACCGACTGCCAGGGCAGGCCCATCCGGCCGTTTCTGTCGCCGCTGAAATTGCGCACGTACATCACCTGCCGGCTCAGGAACAGCTCCTGGACCGCGGGCGAGAGGCGCTGCCAGACGCGGCGGGTGTCCGCGATCGGGGTCTCGCCGCCCTGCTGGGCCGGCAGGGCGCACTGGAAGAAGATCTTGCGCGGCCAGCTCCAGGCGTAGCAGCTCTCGTTGTGCAGCTCGATGGGCTGGTCGGCCGGGTAGTCGGTCGAGGTGTAGACGTTGCCCTGCACCTGGCTGCGCGGCGTGGCCTGGTCCTGGTACTGGAGGAGCCCGCCTTCGGAGGAGGCGTCCACCAGCCGGTGGAGGTCGTCCAGGGTGGCGAGGCCGAAGCCGCGGAACAGGATGCCGCCGTGGCGGACCAGGCTGTCCTCGATCAGCGCGCGGTTCTCGGCCGCCCAGGCGAAGAGGTCCACGCCTTCGACGGCGGGCTCGATCACCAGGGGCAGGTCGGTCCCGGGCTGCAGGGGTGTGATTTTGACCCAGCCCTCGCGGGCGCCGCTCACGGTCCGGCGCTCCCGGGTGGGAAGCTTCTTGATCGTCTTGACGCTGCTGTCCATCGCTATCTCCTACACAGCCCGGCGGCCGGCGTTCTTGAATCGGTTCTGGCGCGCCTCCCGCATCCGCTCCGCGACGGCGGCCTTGTCGCGCTTCTCCAGCTCCTGCACCTCGCGGCGCAGCTCGGAGAGGCGGACGTCCGGCCGCTCGGCCGCGATCTCCACGACGCGCGCGAACGCGGCGGCGATGCGGGCCACGGTCTCGGGCTCGAACAACTCGGCGGCGTACTTGATGTTGCAGCGCAGACCCTCGGGCGACTCCCACATGTGGAGCGACAGGTCGAAGGCCGTGCCCTCGCTCTCGCTCTCCAGCGGCGCCAGCGTGACGCCGGGCAGCCGGAGAGCCGCGCCCGGAGCGTTCTGCAGCACGCAGAGGACCTGGAACAGCGGGTTGTGGCTGAGGTCCCGCTTCGGACGCAGATGCTCGACCAGCCGCGAGAACGGCAGGTCCTGGTGGGCGAACGCACCCAGCGACATCCCGCGCACCCGGTCGACCAGCTCCTTGAAGTCGGGATCGCCGGACAGGCGGGTGCGGAGCACGAGCTGGTTGACGAAGAAGCCGATCAGCCCCTCCAGCTCGGACCGGCCGCGGTTGGCCACATCGGTGCCGACGAAGAGGTCCTCGCCGCCGGTGAAGCCGTGGAGCGTGGCCTTGAACGCGGCCAGGAGCCCCATGTAGAAGGTCGCGCCCTGGCGCCGGCTGGCCGTGCGCAGGGCCTCGGCCGCGGTGGCGGAAAGGGTGAAGGCGTGGCGGCCTCCCCGCGACGTGCGGATCGCCGGCCGCGGCCGGTCGAAGGGCAGGTCCAGCACCGGCGGCATGCCGGCGAGCTGGTCCTCCCAGTAGCCCAGGAGCGATTCCAGCGTCTCGCCCTCCAGGGTGCGGCGCTGCCAGTCGGCGTAGTCCGCGTACTGGATGGGCAGCTCCGGCAGGGGCGACGGCGCGCCCTCGGCAAAGGCGGTGTAGAGCGCGGCCAGCTCGCGGGTGAGGACCGAGCCCGACCAGCCGTCGAAGGCGATGTGGTGGAAGGTCATCACCAGGACGTGGTCGTCGTCCGCGAAGCGCAGCAGCCGCAGCCGGCACGGCGGCTCGTCGGACAGGCGGAACGGCAGCCGCTCCTCCTCCGCGGCATGGCGCCAGGCCTCGGACTCGCGTTCCTCTTCGGCAACGCCGGAGAGATCCTCGAAGCGCAGCTCCACGGCCTCGGGAGGCAGCACGCGCTGCACGCCCCGGCCGTCCACCGTGGGGAAGCAGGTGCGCATGCCCTCCTGGCGGCGGACGATCTCGCGTAGGGTCCGCCGCAGGGCCTCGACGTCGAGGGCTCCGCGCAGGCGCACGCCGCCGACCACGTTGTAGGCCGTGCTCTCGGGCTCGAGCTGGTGCAGGAACCAGAGGCGCTCCTGGGGGAAGGAGAGCGGGACCTCCTCGTTCCGCGGTATCGCGACAAGCTCAACGCTGTTGGTCCCGGACCGCAGCGCCGCCGACACCTCCTCGGCCAGTCCGTTCGGCGTGGGCCGGCTGAACAGTGTCTGGAGCGGCAGCTCGATGCGGAACGCGTCGCGCAGGCGCGAGATGGCCTGCATGGCCAGGAGCGAGTGGCCGCCGAGGGC
>JANOCF010001009.1:0-15646 GCA_031412055.1 Holophagales bacterium
CCCCTCTCCTCGCGCACCCGCCGGCGGATCTCCTTCGCCACCGCCGTGGCGGTGCCGGCTTCGCCCAGGTGGTCGGTGACGTCCAGGTACGCCTCGTCGATCGACACCGCCTGGACGAGCGGGGTGATCTCCCGGTAGATCGCGAAGATCTTCTCCGACTCCTTCTGGTAGCGGCGGAAGTCGGGAGGGAGGAAGATGGCGCCCGGGCAGAGCCGGACCGCCCGGGAGGAGGGCATGGCGGAATGGACGCCGAACTTGCGCGCCTCGTAGCTCGCGGCCGCCACCACCCCGCGGACCTCGGGCCGGCCGCCGATGACCACCGGCCGCCCGCGCAGGGCCGGATCGTCGCGCATGTGCACGGCCGCGTAGAAGCAGTCCATGTCGCAGTGCAGGATGCGGCGGGGCGGCTCGGAGGTCCCCTCGGGGGACGCCGGGGCCTCGGCTGGAGCGACAGGGAGATCTCCCTCTTCGTACACGTCTCTAGCTTAGCCTGACCGCCGCGCACCGAGTTGGAGCGAATGGCAGGTCAGCATACAATTCCCGGACGGAATCATCGCGGCGGGATTCAGTCACGGAGCGCGCAGGAGAAGTATCGAGGCGGAAAGCAGCCGTTTTTCGTAACAGATCGTATTCATGAGCCTCTCTACCCTCCCCGCTCGATCTTCGTGGCGCGGGGTTCCTCGCGCCCTGCCCCGGCTCCTCCTGGCCGGTCTGCCTTTTCTCGGCCTGCTCCAGGCCGGTCCCGCGGAGCCCATACGTCCCCGTCTCCAGGCCCGCAACCAGGAGCGCCAGATCCGGGCGGGCGAGTCTCACAGAATCTGCTTCGACCTGGCTGCAGGGGAGTTCCTCAACATCGTCCTCGAGCAGAAGGGCATCGACCTCATGGTCGAGCTGTTCGATCCCCAGGGCAACAAGGTCCAGGAGATGGACAGCCCCGACGACTGGCTTTGGGAGGAGGAGATCGCCTGGGTGGCGGAGCGCTCCGGTACGCATCGTCTGGTGGTGCACCCCTACGACAGGTTCTCCGTGCCGGGAGCCTACCGGATGCGGATCGAGAGGCCGCGTCCACCCGGACCTGAGGACCGTGTGCGCATGGAGGCCCTGCGCTTCATGCGCTCGGCGACCCAGGCCTTCAACGAGGGCCGCCAGGAGGATCGTCTCGGCCATCTGGAGAAGGCCCTTCCCCTCTGGCGCCAACTGGGGGAGGAGCGGAGGCAGGCCGAGATCCTCTGCCAGAGAGGCGACGCCCTCGCCGTGCTTGGGCGGCACGAGCAGGCGGTGGACCACTTTCTCTCCTCCGCCGAGCTGTGGAAAGCGATCGGGATTCCCGACCGCCGGCTCTGGACCTTTCTGCTCGGCTGGAATTCAGAAGTGGCGCTTGGCCGGGTTGAGCAGGCGCGGAACAACCTCGAAGAGGCCCTCGGCTTCGCCCGGCGAAAGAGTCTCCGCGAGCTCGAGCTGCGCTCCAACTACAATCTGGGTCTCCTCCACCAGCGTCACACCTACGAGCCTCGCGTGGCCGCAGGCCACTTCGAGGCCTCCCTCGGGATCGCGCGGGAGCTGGGAGATCGCAAGGAGCAGCTCTTCTCCACGTATGAGCTCGGGTACGCCTACGACACCCTGGCTGAAAAACAGGATGCTCTGCGGCTCTTCGAAGAGGCCCTGAAGCTGGCCCGGGAGGTCGAGCACGCAGGCTACCAGGCGGACTCTCTCAACAGCATGGGCTTCCTGTACGCCTCTCTCGGGCAGTGGGAGAAGGCCATCGAGCGCTATGAGCAAGCTCTGGAGCTCACCGGGTTGAGACAGGACGCCAACCACGCGGCAACCCTCAACAACCTGGCCATGATGTTCGAGCAGAGGTCCATAAAAAAGGCAAGGAATCTGTACGAACGCTCCCTTGCCCTGGGCCGCGATCTCGGAAATCCGGAGATCCAGACCGCGGCCATGAACAACCTGGCCTTCCTGGAGATCCGCGCCGGAAACCCTGCGCTGGCCCTGGAGCGTGGCCGCGAGGCACTGCCGCTGGCTTCCACCAACATGTCCTGGGAGACCGCGACCCGCCAGGCCATGGGGATCGCTCACCGCAAACTGGGAGACCTCCCGGCTTCCCGACGGGAGTTGGAGACCGCCCTGGCCCTGAGCCGCGAGCGCGGGGACCGCGTCCGCGAGTCCATGGATGTCCTGGAGCTCGCGCGAACAGAGAGAGCGGCTGGAAACCTGCGCCGATCTCTGGAGCTCCTGGAAGCGGGCACCCTGATCGTGGAGTCGCTCCGCGCCAAGGTGGTCGAGGAGAAGCTCAAGGCTACCTTCCTCGCCTCCCGCCAGGAGATCTATGAGCTTCATACGGACACGCTCATGGCCCTCCATCGCGCCGAGCCGGGACGAGGATATGACGCGGAGGCGCTGCGGTCGAGCGAGCGAGCGCGGGCCCGCAGTCTCCTGGATATCCTCTCCGAGGCCGGAGCCGACGTCCGCGCGGGTGCCGCCCCAGGGCTGATCGAACAGGAACGCCGCCTTCAGGCCGAGTTCGAGGCCCTGGAGAAGCGCCGCCTCGAGCTGCTGCACGGAGACGAATCCCGGGAGGCAGCCGAGATCTCCGATCGGCTTGCAGCCATCCTGGACGAGCACGACCGGGTCAAGGCCCGCTTGCAGGTCAGCAGCCCGCGCTACGCGGCCCTGACCCAGCCCGAGCCGCTGAGCGTGCCCAGGATCCAGAGCGAGGTGCTGGACAGCCAGACCCTCCTCCTGGAGTACTCCCTGGGCGAGGAGCGCAGCTTCCTCTGGGCCGTGACTCCAGACAGCCTCCAGAGCTTCGAGCTGCCATCCCGGGCCACGATCGAGGAAGCGGCCCGGCGGTACTATGGAGCACTCAAGGTCAAACCGGACGATGACAAGGGAGGAGCGGCCCGCACCGAGGCACGGAAGGCCGCGGACCTGCTCTCCGGGATGCTGCTCGGCCCCGTGAAGCAGCTCCTCGCGGAACAGACCTTGCTGGTGGTCAGCGACGGAGCGCTTCAGTATGTCCCGTTTGGATCGCTCCCGATCCCGTCTTCCGCGGGCAGCTCCACGCCGGTTCCCTTGATCACCCGCCACGAGGTCGTGAACCTCCCTTCGGCCTCGGTGCTGGCGGTGCTGCGCCACGAGCTGGCCAGCCGCAAGCCGGCGCCCAAGATGCTGGCGGTGCTTGCCAACCCGGTCTTCCAGCGCGAGGACCCGCGGGTGTCGAAGGCACTCGCCGAAGCCCGGAAGGAAGCCCGGAAGAAGATGTCGGCCGCGCCCGCGCATCGCGGCGCGCAGGAGGAGCTCCGGGCCGGCGACGTCGATCCCCGCAACCTGCAGCGGCTCCAGTTCACCGAGGAAGAAGCCAGGGCCATCGCGAAACTGGTCCCCGAGGCTCAGCGCTTCATGGCCCTCGGCTTCGCGGCCTCCCGCGCGACCGCAACCGGCGGAGAGCTCGTCAACTACAGGATGGTCCACTTCGCCACTCATGGCCTGATCGACAGCCGCCGCCCCGAGCTGTCGAGCCTCGTCCTCTCGCTCGTCGACGAGAAGGGGGAACCCCAGAACGGCTTCCTGCGGCTGCACGACATCTACAATCTGAAGCTCAATGCCGACCTGGTCGTCCTCTCCGCCTGCCAGACCGCTCTCGGCCAGGAGATCCGGGGGGAAGGCCTGATGGGGCTGACCCGCGGCTTCATGTATGCTGGCGCCGCCCGCGTGCTGGCCAGCCTATGGAGCGTCGACGACCAGGCCACCTCCGAGCTGATGCAGCGCTTCTACCGCCATAGGATCTCCGGCAAGCGGAGCCCCGCCGGCGCCTTGCGGCAGGCCCAGATCGAAATGTCCGGCGATCCGCGCTGGGCTTCTCCCTACTATTGGGCCGGCTTCTCCCTGCAAGGGGAGTGGCGTTGAACCGGGACGAGCTCGATGCGCTTCTACGGTTCCTCAACCCCGACCGCGACCTGGCGGGCGAGCGCTACGAGGCGATCCGCCACCGCCTGATCCGCCTCTTCGAATGGCGGGGCTGCTCCGCCCCGGAGGACCTGGCCGACCAGACGATCAACCGGGTCGCCCGCCGCGTCCTCGGAGGGCTGGAGCTGGAGAGGCCCGACCCGTACGCCTACTTCTGCGGCGTCGCCAACCTCGTTCACAAGGAGGACATCCGGCGGGAGGCGAGGGAGCGTAAGAGGGATAGCGAGCTGCCGCCTCCGAACCTGCCCGTGGAGGAGCCCGACAACCGGCTCGACCCTCTGCGCCACTGCCTCCGCACGCTCGACGCCGAGCAGCAGCGCCTGGTGCTGCGCTATCACGAGGACGGCAAGCGGATCCAGGCGCGCAAGGATCTCTGCCAGGAGCTCGGCATCGAGATGAACGCGCTACGAATCCGGGTCCACCGGCTGCGCCGCAAGATCGAGGCCTGCATCCAGGAACGCCTGAGAGGCTGAAAGCCCTCGTCAAACCAGGGTCCCATGAAATGCTTTTCCATTCCTGGACACCTTTGACAGAAACGGGGGGCCAGATCAATTCCGGGGACGAGAGGCCATGAGAGACGACGAGCTACTTAGACTATATCTGCTGGGAGATCTTTCCGAGGAGGAGACGGAAGCCGTGGAGCGGCGCCTGCTCCAGGAGGACGACCTGTCGGAGCTTGCGGAGGCGGTCGAGAGCGAGATCCTCGAGGCGTATGCCAAAGGTGAGCTCTCGCCGGAGAGGCGCGCGAGGGTCGATCGGTTCCTGGCCTCCTCCTCCTCGGGCCGGCTGCGCCTCGCCGTTCTCAAAGGCCTGGCCACGCTGGCCCCGATGGCCTCGATCACCGCAGAGCCGACCGTCCCCTCCAAGGTGCTCCCATTCCCCAGGCCGGACCTTTCCCGTCCCCTGCACCGGTTCGCCGCCATCGCCGCCATGCTCGCGATCGCGGTCGCCAGCTTCCTGCTCATCCCCATCCGTCCCGACCTTCCGGATCAGACGGCTACGGTCCCCGCGAGTCCCCAGCCGCCGCCGGCTCGCAGGGTTCCCGTCGCCAGACCCGCGCCCACCCTGGACAAACCTGGACCGGTCTTGATTGCCGAGACGATTGCCGAGACCCCGCAGCCGATACCCACACCCTCGCCGAGCCCCTCTGTTGTCGTGATCCAGCTTGCTCTTTCGGTCGCTCGGGATGCAGGCCAGGAGGCCTTGGCCTTTGCCGTCCCCGCGGACCAGATCGCCAGGTTGCAGATCCAGCTCCGGGAGCGGGACAAGAACTACTCGTCCTACCAGGTGATCCTGAAGGACGGCCTGGACGAGGAGACCCAACACTGGGAATCCCTGCAGCCGACCCCGGTCAACGGCGAGCAGATCCTCGTCGTCCAGGTTCCGGCAGGGCAGCTCCAGGAGGGGAGATATACCGCCACGATCCAGGGCATTACCCCCGAGGGGGATGTCGCAAACCTTGCCTTCCCGGAATTTCAGGTGCGCCAGCCGTAACCGTTGTGAAATGATTCCGGCACCGCGATCACTCTAAAACGAGAGCTCGCAGCCGGTACCCGGCGGAGCGGGCCGAAGCGCACAACTCAACCCCGCCGGCAACCGTCGGCGGCCGGGTCCACAGAGGGGGAAACGACATGGACAAGGCTAGCAAGGACAGAGCTGTCAGCGCTGCAACACCCCAGCAAATTGACAAGGGCTCCACATCGGCACCGACGGACGGCACGACCCGTGTCGGCCAGGGCGGCGGCGGGGGTACACCTCCGCCCAATGACCCCAAGAAACCCGACAAAGACAAGCCGAAGCGATAGCTTCGGATTTCAAGGCCTCCAAGGGTGCCTGAAAAGGTGCCTTACCTCAGGGGCGGACCCCGCGTGGCGGTTCGCCCCCTTTTTTGAAATGTTTCGGCCTCGGCCGTCACTCCTTCCTAGAGGGAGTTGCCGATGGCCGAATCCATGAAGCTGCCCGCGTTTGCCCCTGAGCCCGACCGGCGTCCGGCTGCCCGGAAGCCGCGCCTCCCCCATCCTCATCTCAAGGCGCCAGAGCCACCTGAGCTACCCGAGGAAACCGCAAGCTGGACCGAGGCCGCCGTACCCAGGCGCCCCTCCGGCCAGAGGCGAGGCCACGCATCCAGGCAGACGCCTGCCGAAAGGATGCTGCGGACCGCGCTCCGGATCGGTCTCGCCCTGAATGCCGCGACCCTGGTCATCCCGCGCCTGGTGCCGCGCCTGATGCCGATGGACTGGCGCTACGGTGTCTCCGACTTCCTGCTCGCCGGAGCGGTCCTCCTGAGCGGCTACGCTCTCCTGGCCGTGGGCCGGCTCAGGTACCCACCGCCCTGAGCGTCCTGAGCGTCCTGATCAGCCGCCCGCGCCGCCCCCGTGGACTCCGCCCTCGGTCATTCCCCAGGGATCGAGCGCCTCGTTGAGCTCGGCCTCGGGCAGCACCTGGCGCTCCCGGCACAGCTCGCGGACCGTGCGCCCGGTCCGCACCGACTCCTTGGCGATCTCGGCCGCGGCGTCGTAGCCGATCCTCGGCACCAGCGCGGTCACCATGGCGAGCGAGCGCTCCACCAGCTCCTCGCAACGCTCCCGGTTGGCCTCGATCCCCTCGACACACTTCTCGGCCAGCAGAGCGGCGGCGTTGGCCAGGATCTGGATCGACTGCAGCAGGTTGTAGGCGATCAGCGGCATCATCACGTTGAGCTCGAAGCTGCCCGACATGCCCGCGATCGTGATCGTGGTGTCGTTGCCCACCACCTGCGCCCCAACCATCAGCACCGACTCGGGGATCACCGGGTTGACCTTGCCCGGCATGATCGAGCTGCCCGGCTGAAGGCTGGGGATGGAGATCTCGCCGATGCCGCAGCGCGGACCCGAAGCCAGCCAGCGGATGTCGTTGGCGATCTTGCTCAGGGAGGCGGCGATGGTCTTGAGCGCGCCCGAGGTCTCGACCGCCGCGTCCTTGCCCGCCATGGCCTCGAAGTAGTTGGCGGCGGGGACGAACGGGCAGCCGGTCAGGTCCGCCAGCCGGGCGATGACCCGGGGGGCGAACTCCGGCGGCGCGTTGAGACCGGTGCCCACCGCCGTGCCGCCCAGAGGCAGCTCGGCCAGACGCGGCTTCACCGCCTCCAGGCGCGCCAGACCGTTGCGGACCTGCTGCGCGTAGCCGCCGAACTCCTGGCCCAGGCGGACCGGCACCGCGTCCTGCAGGTGGGTGCGGCCGATCTTGACCACCCGGTCGAACTCCTGGGCCTTGCGGCCGAGAGCGTCGGCCAGCCGCTTCAGGGACGGGTCCAGGTGCTCCTGGATGGCCAGGTAGGCCGACACATGGATGGCCGAGGGGATCACGTCGTTGCTGGACTGGCCGGCGTTGACGTGGTCGTTGGGATGGACCGGCTTCTTGCTGCCGATGACCCCGCCGAGGATCTCGATGGCCCGGTTCGAGAGGACCTCGTTGACGTTCATGTTGGTCGACGTGGCGGAGCCGGTCTGGAAGATGTCCAGGGGGAACTGGTCCTGGTGACGACCCTCCACCACCTCGGCCGCGGCCTGCCGGATGGCCCCGGCCGCGTCGGCAGGGACGACTCCCAGCTCCTGGTTGACTACCGCGGCCTCGCCCTTGATCATGGCCACGGCCGCGATGAACTGGTGGGGCAGGGTCAGCCCGGAGACCGGGAAGTTGCGGCGCGCGCGCTCGGTCTGGGCGCCGTAATACGCTGCGGCGGGAACCTCCACCTCGCCGAGGCTGTCTTTTTCGATGCGTGTCTGGGGCATTCAATCCTCCTGGATGGCAATTCGGCAGCCTATCGTATTATCGCGGCCCCATGACCGCCACCCAGATCCTCGCGCTGCTCGCCGCCGCCTTCGGCGCGGGAGCCATGAACGCGATGGCCGGCGGCGGGACGCTCCTCACCTTCCCCACCCTGATGTTCCTGGGCATGCCTGCGATCCAGGCCAACGCCACGTCGACCGTGGCCCTGCTGCCCGGCGCTGTCACGAGCATGGTCGGGTTCCGGCGCGAGGTGGCCCAGAACCGGGGCTGGCTCAAGACTCTGTTCCTCCCCAGCCTGCTCGGCGGAGTCCTGGGCTCGGTCCTCCTCCTGCGGACACCGGAGCAGACCTTCCAGAGCCTCGCGCCGCTCCTGATCCTCTTCGCCACCGTCCTCTTCATGCTCCGCGGTGCCCTGTCCCGGCGCTTCTCCTTCGCATCGGGTAGCGGAGTCCCCGATCCCTCCACCCTCTCCAAGGGACGATGGGTGGCCGCGACGCTCCTCCAGTTCGGGGTCGCCGTCTACGGCGGCTACTTCGGAGCGGGGATCGGCATCCTGATGCTCGCTCTCCTGGGATTCCTCGGGATGACCGACATCCACGCCATGAACGGGCTCAAGAACTTCTTCAACCTGTGCATCAACGGGGTGGCCGCGGCCTGGTTCGTGCTCCAGGGAGCGGTCTCATGGCCGGAAGCGATGGTGATCGCGGTAGGCGCGGCGGCCGGAGGGTACGGAGGAGCCCGTTTCTCGCGCCGGATCGGCCAGGACAAGGCGCGGGCCGCGGTGGTGGTGATCGGTCTGCTGGTCACGGCCTTGCTGGCCTGGCAGCAGCTCCGCTAAATCTTGCGGCGGGCGATGCGGCTGGCGAGCACGGCCGCGCCGTAGCCGTTGTCGATGTTCACCACTCCGATCCCCGGAGCGCAGCCGTTCAGCATGGTGAGGAGAGCGGCCACGCCGCCGAAGCTCGCGCCGTAGCCCACGCTCGTGGGCACCGCGACCACGGGCGCGGGCACCAGGCTCGCCACGACGGTCGGGAGCGCTCCGTCCATCCCGGCGACGGCGATCACCACGTCGGCCTGGCGGATCGCGGGCAGGTTCCCGAGCAGCCGGTGGAGACCGGCGATCCCGACATCGAAGCAGCGCTCGACCGGGTGTCCGAACCAGGAGGCGCAGACCGCCGCCTCCTCGGCCACGGGCAGGTCGGAGGTGCCGGCCGCCAGGACCGTAATGGACCCGGCCACCTTTTCGTGAGGCTCGCCGCAGGTCAGGATGCGGGCGCGCTCGTAGTAGGTCGCCTCAGGATGCTCGGCCATCAACGCCTCCGCGACCTCCGCGCGGAGACGGGTCAGCAGGACCCTCCCGTGGGCGCTCATCATGCGGTCGACGATGGCGCGCAGGTCCCCGGTCGTCTTGCCTTCGGAATAGACCGCTTCGGGGAGGCCGTTGCGCAGCTCGCGGTGGAGGTCCAGCTTGGCGAAGCCGAGATCGGCATAGGGAAGCTCCGCCAGATCAGTCAGGGCCTGATTGGGGGAGAGATTGCCGCTGGCGACCGCCTCCAGGAGTTGGCGAAGCTGCTGCGGGTTCACGGGACGAGGGCTTCTTGGAGCATGCCGGAGGTACCTAGATCGGCGCCTCCCCGGCGGTAGCCGCGGGGATCGTAGGTCACGCGGGTGAAGCCCAGGGACTGGAGGCGCGGCTCCATCTCGCTCCACAGCCCGGCGAGGCGCTCCACCTCGTCCGGTGCCACCTCGACCCGGGCGACTCCCTCGTCGTGGCGCACGCGCACGACGCGGAACCCGGCGCCGGCCAGCACCTCCTCCGCGGTTTCGATGCGCCGGAGCTTGCCCAGGGTGACGAGCTGCCCGTGCGGGATGCGCGACGTCAGGCAGGGATTGGCCGGACGGGCCCAGACCGAGAGCGCGAGCGCGCGGGCGATGGCGCGCGTCGTCTCCTTGTCTACGCCGTTGGCGAGGAGGGGCGAGTAGATCCCGCGCTCGCGGACGGCCTTGAGACCGGGCCGGTCGGGGCCGGGATCGGAAGCGTTGGTGCCGTCGCAGACCGTCTCGTAGCCGCGCTCCGCCGCCTCGTAGAGCATGCGGTCCATCCGCATCCCCTGGCAGACGTAGCAGCGGTGGCTCGGGTTGGCGACGAACTCGGGGTCGTCCAGCTCGCTGTAGGTGACGATCTCGTGCCGGATGCCGATCTCGGCCGCCACTCGCCGGGCATGGTCCAGCTCGGCGCCGGCGAGGGTCTCGGCGGCGGCGGTGACCGCGAGCGAGCGCTCTCCGAGAGCCTGGTGCGCCAATGCCGCCACCACGGCGGAGTCCACCCCGCCCGAGTAGGCGACAAGCACCGATCCGCGGCCGGCAAGGTCGGCCACGAGCGCATCGATTCGGGTGGAGAGGGTCATCTCGGTCATCGCGGGGGATGCTAGCACGCGGGGTGCCAGGGAGAGGAAGGACCTAAAGGACATAAGGGACAAAAAAGACCCAAAGGACAGATGCCCATCCGTGTCCTTTATGTCGTTTAGGTCCCTTATGTCCTTTAGGTCCTTTCCAGCTAACCCCGCTTGCGCCAGATCCCCAGCTTCGTGGCGACCCCGAAGAAGATGCTGAACACGCAGACGGCGTAGACCCCCACGAAAGGGGCCATGCGCTGGAAGTCGACCGGCATCATGACCTTCAGCAGAAAGATCAGGCCCAGGGGCGACACGAAGTAGCCGGCCAGGAGAGCACGCCGGGCCTGCGGCTCAATGTCCCGGCTGCGGTAGACGTAGAGGTTGCCCGCCCCCCAGCCCAACGCCACCGCGATGGCGTAGTAAGGGTAGAAGCCCAGGTCCAGACTGCCGCCGGGTGCGAGCACCCGGAACACCACCAGCAGGTAGACCAGCCAGCAAGCCAGAAAGAGACCGAGCAGGATCAGCTCGAAACGCTTCACACCCGCGCGCCTGCCGGCCCCTCCGCCCTACTCATAGCTGTCCATCGGGGGACAGCTGCACATCAGGTTGCGGTCGCCCCAGGCGTTGTCGATCCGTCCGACGTAGGGCCAGAACTTCCGCTCCTTGACCCACGGCGCCGGGAAGATCGCCTGGTCCCGCGTGTACGGGCGGCTCCACTCCGAGGACATCACGTCTTCGGCGGTGTGCGGCGCGTTCTTGAGCGGGTTGTCCTGACGGTCGATCCCGCCCTCCTCGATGGCCCGGATCTCCTCGCGGATCGCGATCATGGCCTCGCAGAACCGGTCCAGCTCCGCCTTGGTCTCGCTCTCCGTGGGCTCGATCATCAGCGTACCCGGCACGGGGAACGACATCGTCGGCGCGTGGAAGCTGAAGTCCATCAGCCGCTTGGCCACATCTTCGGCCTCGATGCCGGCGCTCGCCTTGAACGGACGGAGGTCGAGGATGAACTCGTGCGCCACGCGCCCTTTCGCCCCGCGGTAGAGCACCGGGTAGTGCTCCTTGAGCCGCGCCGCCATGTAGTTCGCGTTGAGGATCGCGACCTCCGTCGCCCGAGTCAGACCGTCCGCGCCCATCATGGCGATGTAGGTCCAGGAGATCGGCAGGATGCTCGCGCTCCCCCAGGGAGCCGCCGACACCGGTCCGATCGCCTCGCCGCCGCCCGTCGAGATCACCGGATGCCCTGGAAGGAACGGCTCCAGGTGGCCGGCCACGCAGATCGGCCCCATGCCCGGACCGCCGCCGCCGTGCGGGATGCAGAAGGTCTTGTGCAGGTTGAGGTGGCAGACGTCCCCGCCGTAGTCGCCCGGACGGCAGAGCCCCACCTGCGCGTTCATGTTCGCGCCGTCCAGGTAGACCTGGCCGCCGTGCTCGTGGACGACCTCGCAGATCTCCCGGATCCCCGCCTCGAACACGCCGTGCGTCGAGGGGTAGGTCACCATGATCGCGGCCAGCTTGTCGCGGTGCTGCTCTGCCTTGGCCTTCAAGTCCGGAATGTCCACGTTGCCGTTCGGGTCGCAGGCGACCGCCACCACCTTCATGCCCGCCATGACCGCCGACGCCGGGTTCGTGCCGTGCGCCGAGACCGGGATCAGGCAGACGTCACGCCCCTCGTCGCCCCGCGAGCGGTGATACTGCCGGATGACCATGAGGCCGGCGTACTCGCCCTGGGAGCCGGCGTTGGGCTGCAGCGAGCAGGCGTCGAAGCCGGTGATCTCGCACAGCCACCGCTCCAGGGTGCGGAACAGCGTGTGGTAGCCCTCGGTCTGGCCGGACGGCGCGAACGGATGCAGCGCGCCGAACTCTGGCCAGGTGACGGGCACCATCTCGGTCGTGGCGTTGAGCTTCATCGTGCACGAGCCGAGCGGGATCATGGAGGTCGCCATCGACAGGTCGCGCGCCTCCAGCCGCTTGATGTAGCGCAGCATCTCGTGCTCGGTGTGGTAGCGGCTGAACACCGGGTGGGTCAGGAACTCCGACGCGCGGGCATGCGGAGCCGCAATTTCGAGATCCAGTCCGGCCGCCAGCTCCTCCAGTGAAAATGTCCCAGACTCTCCGCCGTCGAAGAGCGAGATCAGCTCGTCCACCTCGGCCGCCGTGACGGCCTCGTCCAGGGCGATTCCCACCGCGTTGTCGCCCAGCCGGCGGAGGTTGAACCGCCGCTCGGCGGCCGAGCGGATCAGGTCGTCGGCCGGACGCCCGGAGCGTCCGCCGAGCTCCACCCGCAGGGTGTCGAAGAACGGCTCCTTGCCCACCTCGTAGCCGAGCCGGCGCAGGGCTTCCGCGAGGACCGCGGCCAGCGCGTGCACCCGCCGGGCGATCCGGCGCAGCCCCTCGGGACCGTGATAGACCGCGTACATCCCGGCCATGATCGCCAGCAGCACCTGCGCGGTGCAGATGTTGCTCGTCGCCTTCTCGCGGCGGATGTGCTGCTCGCGCGTCTGAAGGGCCATGCGGTAGGCCATCCGCCCCTGGCGGTCGCGCGATACGCCGATCACCCGGCCGGGGATCTGGCGCTTGTACTCGTCCCGGGTGGAGAGGAACGCCGCGTGCGGACCGCCGAAGCCCATCGGCACGCCGAAGCGCTGGGCCGAGCCCACCGCGACGTCAGCCCCGAGATCGCCGGGCGACCGCAGCAGCGTCAGCGCCAGCAGGTCGGTGGCCATCACCACCAGGGTCTTGCCCTGATGCGCGCGCTCGACCAGCCCGGACCAGTCGCGGATCCGGCCGTCCGTGGCCGGGTACTGGAGGAAGACGCCGAAAGCATCCTTGAGATCAGCGGTCTCCGGGTCGCCCACCCGCACCTCGACGCCGAGGGCGCTGGCGCGGGTCCGGATCACCGCGAGGTTCTGCGGATGGCAGTCCTCGGCCACAAAGAATGCGGACCGCTTGCCGTCCGACGCGCCGAAGCACATGTGCATGGCCTCGGCCGCGGCGGTGCTCTCGTCCAGAAGCGAGGCGTTGGCCATCGGCAGGCCGGTCAGGTCGGCCACCATGGTCTGGAAGTTGAGCAGCGCCTCCAGGCGGCCCTGGGAGATCTCGGCCTGGTAGGGGGTGTACTGCGTGTACCAGCCCGGGTTCTCCAGGATGTTGCGCTGGATCACCCCGGGAACGTGGCAGCCGTAATACCCCATGCCGAGGAACGAGCGGTAGACCTGGTTCTTGCCGGCGATGCCGCGCAGGATGTCCAGCGTCTCGCTCTCGCCCAGGGGGCGGTCGTCCGGCAGGTACGAGAGCGAGAGCCGGCCGCGCAGGCGGATCGTCTCGGGCACGGTCTCCCCGACCAGCGTCTCGAGCGAATCGGCGCCGATCGCGTCCAGCATCTGGCGCACCTCGTCCTCGCTCGGACCGATGTGGCGGCGGACGAACGTATCCGTGGGCTGCAGGACAGCGGGAATCTTCCCTGCCGGTCCGGCAGCAGGCTGCCGGCCGGCCTCGAACGGGGTCTCGCCGAGGACGGCCGTATCGAGCTCTTTAAGCGTCACCACTCTTGACGTACTCCTCGTATTGCTCGGCGTTCATGAGCGACTTGAGGTCCGATGCCGAAGAAAAGCGGATCTTCACCAGCCACCCTTCGGACTGCGGCTCTTCGTTGAGCAGCTCCGGGTCGTCGACCACCGCGTCGTTGATCTCCACGATCTCTCCGGCCACGGGCGTGTAGACCTCCGCGACCGCCTTGACCGACTCGATCGTGCCGATCTCGTCGTCGGTGTTGAACACCTGCCCGACCTCCGGCAGCTCCACGTAGACGACCTCGCCCAGCTCCTGCTGCGCGAACTCGGTGATGCCCAGCACGCAGATGTCGTCGTCGACGCGCACCCACTCGTGCTCCTTGGAATAGAGGTATTCAGTCGGATACATCCTCATCCCTCCAATCTGGCTGATCCAACCCGGCGTATGGCTGAAATATTCACGATTCGGCCGGTACACCGGCGCGCCGAAGGCGCACATCATTCATGTTTGTCGACGTCTACTTGGCCCGGCGGTAGAACGGAACCTCGACGACCGTGGCGGGCAGAGCCCGGCCGCGCACGTCGATCTCCAGCGGGGTGCCCGGGGCGGCCTGCTCGGCCGGCACATAGGCCATGCCGAGAGCCTTCTCGAAGCTCGGGCTCCAGGTCCCGCTCGTCACCGCTCCCACCGTGCGTCCTTCCATCTTGACCTCGTGTCCCTGGCGGGCGATTCCGCGCCCCTGGACCTCGAAGCCGACCAGCTTGCGGCGGAGCCCCTCGGCCTGCTGGGCGGCCAGCGCCTCCCGGCCGAGGAAGTCCCCCTTGCCCATCTTGACCACCCAGGCGAGGCCGGCCTCGAACGGGGTGGTCGACTCGTCGATCTCGTGCCCGTAGAGGGCCATCGACGCTTCCAGGCGGAGCGTGTCGCGCGCGCCCAGCCCGGCCGGCTGGAGCCCGTGCGGCGCCCCCTCTTCCATCAGACGGCGCCAGATCCCCGGCGCATCCTCGGGCGCGACATACAGCTCGAACCCGTCCTCCCCCGTGTACCCGGTGCGCGAGACGAGGGCCGGATGCCCGGCCACCTCGCCCTGGTGGAAGCCGTAGTACTTGAGAGCCAGGGCCTCCGGCGAGGCCAGCGGCCGCAGGATCTCCACGGCCTTCGGTCCCTGGAGGGCGATCAGCGACCAGCGGTCGCTCTCGTTCGTGACCTGGACGCCGGAGCCCGCCCGGGAGGCGATCCACTCATGGTCGCGCTCGGCGTTGGAGGCGTTCACGACGACCAGGAACTCCTCCGCGCCGAGCCGGTAGATCAGCAGGTCGTCGACGTACGTGCCCTGCTCGGTGAGGAGGCCGCTGTAGTGGGCTCGTCCCGGCGCCAGCTTCGACACGTCGTTGGGGGTGAGGCGCTGGAGGAGCTCCTCCGATCCCGGACCCTGGACCCGGACCTCACCCATGTGGGAGACGTCGAACAGTCCGGCCGCGGTGCGCACGGCCCGGTGCTCTTCGATGACTCCGGCATACTGGACCGGCATCTCCCAGCCGGCGAAGTCCACCAGGCGTGCTCCTGCCTCCTGGTGACACTCGTACAGGGGCGTGCGCTTCAGGCTCTCGCTCATGGCCATCCTGTCCGGCCTCCCCTTCCCTATAATTGTGGATATCGGCTCGCGGGGACCTCCCGGCGCGAGGACGACCCGAAACGCTATCACAGGGCCGCAGGAAATCCGCCGGCCGCGGGTTTCAGGGATCAGGAAGCAGCCGGAGCACCCTGCTCCGGCCCAGGACAAAGGAGAGAGCATGATGAAACGGAGACTGATGACCGCCGCGATGACCGCGACCGCCCTGGTCGCTCTTCTCGCCGCGCCCATGCTGGCCGAGGCCGCCCGCAAAGGCAAGCCGGACAACCTTGCCGACATCCTGCACAATGCCCGCGCCCTCGCCCGCTACCTGAAGCTCACTCCGGCGCAGGTCGTGACCACGAAGCAGCTCCTCGAGGAGCTGCGC
>JANOCF010001010.1:0-1584 GCA_031412055.1 Holophagales bacterium
CGGCGCACGCTGGAGCCCACCTACGTGGCGGGTCTCTTCCGCTCGGCTCGCTTCGGGGTGCACGAGGCGCACGGGCAGGGCGTGATCGCCCAGTTCAACGACCTGATGGAGAAGGGCGCCCTGGCGGTGGACGAGTCCGGCCGCTTCCACGCCGTCTCGGAGAAGTTCCCGGGCGGGCTGCGCGACCTGCTGCACGACATGCTCGTGCTCCAGGCCGACGGCGACTACGAGGGGACCAGGCGGTTCCTGGACAAGTACGGCAAGCCGCAGAAGAGCCTGCTGGACGCGATCGGCCGCCTGGAGGACGTGCCGGTGGACATCCGGCCGGAGTATGCTTATCTGGCAGGAAAGCGGTAGGGCAGTTGGTGTAGGGGCGCGGTATCGGCGATATCCGCGCCCCTGTATTCACGCGCCTACTTCACTCCGATCAGATCGACCTCGAAGACCAGCGTGGAGTTCGGCGGGATCGACCCGCCGGCGCCGCGCGCTCCGTAGCCCAGCTCGGAAGGGATGACCAGCTTGCGCTTCCCTCCCACCTTCATGCCCGCGACTCCCTCGTCCCAGCCTCGGATCACGTGCCCGGCGCCGAGCGGGAATTTGAACGTCTGGTTGCGGTCCTTGCTGGAGTCGAACTTGGTGCCGTTCTCCAGCCAGCCCGTGTAGTGGACCTCGACCGTCTTGCCGGCCTTGGCTTCGTCGCCCTGGCCAACCTGCAGCTCGGTGTACTTCAGCCCGGTGGCGGTGACTTGCTCACTATTTCCCTGGTCATTCCCCTGACTACCCTGATCCATGGATCCTCCTCTCTTCTCTCTAGCGCACCTCGAGCAGCTCGATCTCGAAGACGAGCGTGGCATTGGGCGGGACGACCCCGCCGGCTCCCTGCTTACCGTAGCCGAGATCCGCGGGGATGACCAGCCTCCGGCGTCCGCCGACCTTCATGCCCGTGATCCCCTCGTGCCAGCCCTTGACGACCTCGTCGATGCCGATGCGGAAGGTGAACGGGTGCGTGGGGTCCTGGCTGGCGTCGAACTGGGTGCCGTCCTCCAGCCAGCCGGTGTAGAGGATGTCGACGGTCTTGCTCGCTGTGGCTTCCGTCCCCTGTCCGGGATGAAGGTCGAGGTAGCGCAGCCCGGAGCGGGTGACGATCTCCCGGCTCGGCCGCTCCTTGTTTTCTTCCTGCTGGTTGCCTTCCTGGCTGGCTCCGGCGGCTCCGGCGGGCGAGCCGGTCAGCGCGAGAAGGGCCGTGAGCAGCGCGCAGGGGGCGAAGGGTCGGTGCATGGACGGATCTCCTTCTCAGAGCCATCTGTGAGCAATGAGGTGAAGATTGTACGTCAACCCGCGTCAACCCGCGGCTGGACCACCTTTCCCCCCTTGATCACCGCCGCCACGGGGTTGATCCCGAAGTGGTAGGCGAGGTGGAGGAGGTTGGGGGCGTCCAGCAGGACGAGGTCCGCCCGCTTGCCCGGCTCGATCGAGCCGATCTCGCTTCCCAGGCCCAGGCAGCAGGCCGAGTTCAGGGTGGCCGCGGTCAGGCTCTCCTCGATGGTCAGCCCCAGCTCGATCACCGCCAGCACGAAGACCATG
>JANOCF010001011.1:0-4545 GCA_031412055.1 Holophagales bacterium
GGTCCACCTGGCCGAGCTGCGCCACGTCCAGCCGGTCGTGGGGTACGCCGATCTCCTGGTCCAGCAGGTGCCAGAGGAATCCGAACGACGTGGGGTCGACTCCCGTGCCGCTCACGAGTCCCACCCGCACCGGCCGCACGCCCTCGACGTCGTTGGAGCCGAGCGGAATGCCTCTCATCTCGAAGGACGAGCCGACCGCCTGGGCCGTCAGGCCGCTGCGGGTCAGCAGCCCCTGGAGAGTCTCTCGCACGTCGGAGGGATTGCCGCGGCGCGGGATGAACAGAGTGCCGGCCGGAAGCTCGCCGCCGCCGGAGAGGCTGCCCATCGCAACCCGGTGGACGATGCGCCGCTTCTGCAGCTCCGAGGCCAGCCGGTAGGAGGCGATTCCCTGCGGCGGCACCAGGAAGCCCAGGTCGCCCTCGCCGTCGGCCCGCCCGCCGACGATTCCGGTGGCGATTTCGGGAATGGAGCGCAGCCCGCCCGGAGAGGTCGCGGCCACCCAGGTGTCCACGTTGAAGGCATAGGGAAGCGACCAGGCCGTGATGTCGTAGAACTGTGGGTTCAGGTTCTGCTCCAGGCGCTGGCGCTGGCGGTCGACGAAGCCGTCGCTCATGGGCGACTCGCGCTCCATCAGCGCCTCGATCAGATTGCCGAGCGGCTGGGTGGTCGAGACCACGTACGTGCCGGCCTGGAAGCGCCGGAGGGTCTCGTCGCCGTCCGCGTTCAGGCTGCGGGCGGAGAGGTCCGCCGCCTGCGAAGTCTGGTGGACCCGGATGCCGTGAAAGAGGAGCAGGTCGGCCAACGCGCGCGACTCGGGCTGGTCCGCGGCCCAGAGGTAGGTTCGCGGCTCCGAGGCGGCCTTGATCCGGTTGGCTGCGTAGTCCTCCAGCAGGCGGCGGCCGTTGGCCGACGCGGTGCGCAGCGTGGCCATCGACGTGGTGAAATGCCGGGCTACGCGGTCGGCCAGCGTGAGCATCGTGCCGTCCGGAAGGGCCAGGGCAAGGCCGCCACGCCCGCCGCCCGCCATCTCGTAGGTCATGCCCACGGCTCCGCGCAGGCTCGGGTAGGAGTCGCCGTAGCCGGGGTAGAAGAGGTCGTAGCTCTCGCCCTTGAAGTAGATCCACCCCATGCGGTCGAACACCTCGGCGTTGCTGCGGCCGAAAGTCTCCAGCCACGACACCACCCGGCGGTCGATCTGCGGGTGGATGGGCTCGGCGGACGGCGGGAAGAAGTAGCTCGACTCGCTCCCCATCTCGTGGAAGTCGACGTAGACCTGTGGCTCCCAGGCGCGGTAGGCGTTGACGCGGTGCCGCGTCTCCACCTGCGAGGCCCAGGCCCAGTCGCGGTTGAGGTCGATCACGTAGTGGTTCTGGCGCCCGCCGGGCCAGGGCTCCCAGTGCTCGGCGGAAGCCCGGCGCGGGTTGGGCTCGGCGCCGCGCCGCTGCTCGTAGCTGCTCACGTAGCGCTCGCGCCCGTCGGGGTTGCAGAGCGGATCGATCAGGACGACCATGTTTTCGAGCATCTTGGAGGTATCGCCCTGTGCCGCGGCGAGCAGGTAGGCCACGCCCATGGCGGCTTCGGCCGAGGACGACTCGTTGCCGTGGACGCCGTAGCCCAGCCAGACCACGAGAGGCGTGCGGCCGAGAAGGCGGGCGCGGTCGGTCTCGGACAGGCTGGTGGTGTCGGCCAGCTTCTGGTGGTCCTGACGGATCTCCTCCAGCCGCTGGATGTTCTCCGGGCTGCTGATGGCCGCCAGCATCAGGGGACGGCCTTCGTAGGTGCGGCCGTACTCCCAGAGCTTCACCCGCAGCGAGGCCGCGGCCACCTGCTCGAGATACTGGACGATCCGGTCCCAATGGGTGAACCGGGCTCCCAGGGGATAGCCGAGCACCGCGTCGGGGCGGGGAACGCGCTCGTCGACCGGGGGGAGATCCAGCGTCTCCCCGGCGGAGAGCGGCGCGATCCATCCGGATGTCCGGAGCGGAGTCGGCGTCTGGGCCAGACCGGCGACAGGAAGGGAAAGCGCCAGAGCAATGGCACCGGCGAATACCTGGAGCTTGCGAACCATCATCGGGAACCCTCTTTTCGGGGCGGCCGTCCGAGAGGCAGCCGCCCCGGCCCGCTCGTCGGCGGGAAAGATCAAAATGCAATGCCCAATTTTATAGGGAGACGACGCTCTCCGACGAGATGCTGAGCCTCTTCATCATCTCATGGAGCGTTGTGGGCTTCACCTGCAGCAGCTCGGCCGCCCGCTTCTGCACGCCGCCCGATGCCTGGAGCGCCTTGATGATGATCTGGCGCTCGTACTCGCTGACCGCCTCTTTGAACGCGATGCCGTTGGCGGGCATCACCGGCGGCGGCAGTCCCGCGGACTCGGGATGCCGCACCGAGGGAGGAAGCAGGTCGACCCCGAGCACCTCGCCGGTCGACAGCACCACCGCCCGTTCGATCACGTTCTCGAGCTCGCGCACGTTGCCCGGCCAGTGGTAGTCGAGCAGCGCCTCCATGGCCGGGGGTGAGATCTCGCGGATCGCCTTCTCGTTCTCCCGGGCGTAGAAGCCGAGGAAGTGCTGGGCGAGCAGCGGGATGTCCTCCGTCCGCTTGCGCAGCGGCGGCAGGGTGACGGTGATGACGTTCATGCGGTAGAAGAGATCCTCGCGGAACGTCCCCTGCTGCACCGCCACCTCCAGGTCGGCATTGGTGGCGGCGATGATCCGCACGTCCACCTTGACCGTCTCGACCCCGCCCAGGCGCATGAACTCCTTCTCCTGGATGACCCGCAGGAGCTTGGCCTGGGTGTCGACCGGGATGTTGCCGATCTCGTCGAAGAAGATCGAGCCGTTGGTCGCCATCTCGAACAGCCCCTTCTTGTTGGCCACCGCGCCGGTGAAGGCGCCGCGCAGGTGGCCGAAAAGGTTGCTCTCCAGCAGGTCGGCCGGCATGGAGCCCGAGTTGACCGTGATGAACGGTCCGTGGGCGCGCCGGGAGTGGTGGTGGATGGCTTTCGCCACCAGCTCCTTGCCGGTGCCGCTCTCGCCGAGGATCAGGATGTTGCTCTTGGCCGGCGCGGCGAGCTGGACCAGATCGTAGACCTGCTGCATCGGCTTGCTCTTGCCGATGATGTTGTCGAAGCCGAAGCGCTGCCGGAGCTGCTCGCGCAGCGACCGGTTCTCGTTCGTCAGCCGGCGCTGCTCCAGCCCCTTGCGCAGGGTGAGCAGGACCTCCTCGTTCTTGAACGGCTTGGGAATGTAGTGGAACGCCCCCTCGCGCATGGCCTCGATGGCGCTCTCGATCGAAGAGTAGGCGGTGATCATCACCACGACGATGTCCGGGTAGCGGCGCCGGATCTCCTTGAGCACCTGCATGCCGTGCATGCCGGGCAGCATGAGGTCGAGGAGGACGAGGTCCACGTCTTCGCGCTGCAGGAGGTCGAGACCCTCCTCGCCGGTCATCGCGGAGATCGTGTTGTGCCCTTCCCTCCGGAGGAGGACGGTGAGGACGTCCTGGAGGACCTCCTCGTCGTCGATGATCAGGACGTTCATGCCTGGGTTCGGGGCAGCTCGATGATGAAGCAGGCGCCCTCGCCGGGCTGGCTGACCGCCTCCAGCTTGCCGCCGTGCCGGCGGACGATCTCGCTGCTGATGGACAGGCCGAGACCGGTGCCGCCGCGGTTGAGCTTGGTCGAGTAGAAGGGCTGGAAGATCGCTTCGAGCTTCTCGGGCGGGATGCCCGGTCCGGTGTCCTTGATGAACACCCGCGCCCTGGCCTCGTCGGCTTCCAGGCGGATCGTGAGCCCTCCGCCCATGCGGCTGCCGGGGACACAGCCGGACATGGCGTCGAAGGCGTTGACGATCAGGTTCGTGAACACCTGCTGCAGCTCGCCGTCACACCCCATCACCAGGACGGCTTCTTCGGGCAGCTCCCAGCGTAGCTCGATGCATTTCTTCTCCAGCCGCTCGCCCAGGAGATCCAGGGACTCGGTGAGCAGCGGGGCGAGCGAGACCGGCCGGCGCTCCTTCTGGCGGTCGCGGGCGAACTCCAGGAGGTTGTTGACGATCCGCGCCGCCCGGAAGGTCTGGCGCTCGACCTTCTTGAGGATCTCGTGGTGCGGATGACCCTCGGGGATGTCCGAGAGGAGCATCTGGGCGTAGCTGGAGATGCCGGTGATCGGCGTGTTGACCTCGTGCGCGACGCCGGCGGCCAGCATGCCGAGGGCAGCCAGCCGGTCCTGCTCCTTGAGCGCGATCTCCATGGCCACGCGCTCGCTGACGTCGTGAACCACCAGGACGCGCAACGGCTGCCCGCTGGTTCCTCTCTCTGTTAGCGCTGCGACCTCACCCTCGAAGACCGAGAGGCTGACCTGGAGGTGGCGCTCGCGGCCGGACGCGTCGCAGAAGCTCACCTCCATGGGGCCGCTTCCAGGTTCGGGCAGGGGCGAGATCGCGAGCACCTCGGAGAGGGCGCGTCCGGTGAGGCTCACTCCAGCGTTGGCGAGTTTGATGAAGGCAACGTTGGCCGAGATCAGGCGGTCCGACTCGTCCAGCA
>JANOCF010001012.1:0-3095 GCA_031412055.1 Holophagales bacterium
GCTGAAAAGCCGCCGGTAAAGTAAGCCTTTCCAGAACAGGGGGAGGGGCGCTAAACCTCTCCCCCAACCTCGCTCACCGCCTCCCGAATATCCTCCAGGCACGCCTCCATCCGGTCCTGATGGGTGCGGAAGGAGAGCACGCAGATGCGGATCACGAAGCGCTCCCCGAGCCGGGTGCCGGTGAGGAGGACCCTCTTGCGGGCGTTGATCCTCTTCATGAGCCGGTGGTTGAGCCGGTTCAGGTCTTCCTCCGCCAACCCGCCTGGGTTCAAACGGAAGGCCAGCGTCGAGAGCTGCGGCTCGGCCACGACCTCGATCCCTTCCACCTTCTTCAGCTCCTCGGACGCCCAGCGCGCCAGGACCAGCTTTTCTTCCAGAGCCTCCCGGAAGGGGCCGATCCCGTGCATCTTCAGCGGCAGCCAGACCCGCAATCCCCGGAAGGGGCGCGTCAGCTCCGGCGAGATCTCGTAGAAGTCCACCCACTCCGGGTCCTCGTGAGACTGGGGCAGGTACTCGGCGGCCAGGCTGTGGGTCCGCTTCAGCGCTCCGGCATCGCGCACCAGCAGCGCGCCCGTGCCATAGGGGAGGAACAGGCTCTTGTGTGGGTCCAGGACGACCGAGTCGGCCATCTCGATCCCGCGCAGTGTCGTCCGCCCTTCGTCGGTCAGCACGAAGAAGCCGCCGTATGCGGCATCCACGTGCAGCCAGAGGCCGTGACGGCGGGCGACGTCCGCCAGCTCTTCCAGGGGGTCGACCGCGCCGGTGTTCGTGGTGCCGGCGCTGCCCACGACCAGGAAGGGAGTGAGCCCGCTCACGCGGTCCTCTTCCACAGCCTTCTCCAGGGCGTCCAGGCGAATGCGGAACCGGTCGTCCGACGGGATCTTCCGCAGGTTGGCCCTCGGGAAGCCGGCGAGGAGAGCGGCCTTCTCCAGGGAGTGGTGCGCCTGGTCCGACAGGTAGAGCACGCCGGAGAGGAAGTTCTCGGGAAGGCGCTCGCGCCGCGCCGTGATCATCGCGGTCAGCGCCGACAGGGAGCCGCCGCTGGTCAGGATCCCTCCGGCTTCCGCCGGGTAGCCGACCATCTCGCGGAACCAGTCGAGGACGTTCGCCTCGATCCGCGCGAGCCCGGGCGCGGCGCCGAAGAGGCCGACGTAGCGGTTGACGCTGTCGGCGATCAGGTCGGCGACGGCCGCGTGGAGGAGGCCGCCTCCTGGGACGTAGGCAAGGTATCCCGGGCTCGCGGTGTTGATCGAGCGCGGGATCGCCCGGTCGAAGAGGAGGTCCAGCAGCTTCGGGAACGGGGTGCCCCGGTCGGGAAGCGGCTCGGCCAGGGAGCGGGCCAGCCGGGCGCCACCTTCCGTGTGGCTGGCCGGCTGGTCCGGCAGGGAGTCCACGTGCTCCGCGATCCGCTCCATGGCCGCCTCGACCAGGCGGCGCATCTCCTCTCCGGACAGCTCCAGGGGGTGCTCTCGGCTCATGGAGCGGAGCTTAGCCCAGTAGCGTCAAGGGGACGCCATCAATTCGCGAGCATTCTCTCCAGGAAGCTGAGCGCCTGCGGGTCGTCCGACTCCGCGAGCCAGAACACGGCCTGCTTGCGGATCTCGCGGTCCCGGTTCTCGCGCCCGACCTTGATGAGCAGGGGGATGCCCTTGCCGTCCGGAAGCTGTGAGAGGACGAAGACGGCGTGCTCGCGGACGTCCGGGTCCGGGTCCTTGTCGATGGCCTCCAGAATGGTCGCGGGAGCTTTCCCGTGGTCCATCTGCGCCAGCCAGAAGAGAGCCTCTGAGCGGACGTCCGAGCTGCGGTCCGTGCGCGCCGTGCTCAGGAGAGTTTCGCCGGCCTCGGGCACGGGGCTCTCGCTGAGCGCGAAGAGCGCCTTCTCCCGGATGTCGTTGTCCTTCTCCTCCCGCAGCACCCGGGCGACGACCTCATACCCGGCCCGGCCCCGGGCCTGGCCCAGCCAGAACAGGGCGTTCTCCCGGGTGTCCGGGGGATAGCGGTCCGAGGTGGCGAAGTCCGTCAACACCTCCACGGCCGTGGCATTGCGGTGCAGGGCGACGGCGCTGATGACCTCCTCGGGGAGATCCGTCTTCCTGGATGGATCGGTCCTTCCGACAGCCTGGAGATAGCGCACGCTCTCCTCGGGCTGGACCCCCTCCAGTCGCACGAAGCGACGGCCTCCGGCGTCCAGCGGGCAGGTCTCCGAGAAGCTCCGCACCCTCTCCACCCGGCCCTCATGGATACGCACGAGCACGTTGAGGTAGGGGTCCTGCGTCGGATTCTTGCTGGAGTTACCCCAGCTCTGGTTCGACTTCTCGAGCCGGCAGGCGTCGGGCTTCCAGGCTTTGCTCCAGCAGCAAGTGTAACTCTGGCCTTCGACCACGGGCACGGACCAGGAGACCCAGGCGGGCTCCCGGCCGCTACCCGCCTGGCGGACGGCCGCGCCCAGGTCCCCGGTCGCCTGGACGGTCTCGACGCGGGCGTTTTCCACCTTGGGGGCAGATGCCATGGCGACAGAGGCCAGCCCGGCGATACTGAAGAGAAGCGAGGAAAGAACGGCTTTCGAGGTCATGGCGGTCACTCCTTCTCGAAGATCTGGCTTATGAAGGCCTCGGCTTCCGGCGAGTCCATCTCGGCGAGCCGTTGCACGATCACCTTGCGCATCTCCCGATCCTTCTCGGCGCGGAAGATCTCGATCAGCGCCTTGGCGCTCTCCCGGTTGCTCAGCGCATTGATCACGGCCTCCTTGACCTGGGGGCCGGCGCCGCCATAGAGCGAGCGCAGAGACTCGTCCACCTTGGGAGATTCGACATTGCCCAGCAGGTGGATGGCATGGATCCGCAGCTTGGGATCGGTCTCCGAGCGGGCGGCGGCGAGCAGGCCGGCATCGTGCTCGGCCATCATGTAGGCGTCCAGGACCGACTCCCGCAGCTCTTGGTCCTGGTTGGAGCGGTAGATCTCCTCCAGCTCCTTGAGCACCGAGGGGTCTTCCTCGGCCACCATCCCCAGGTGCTCGACGGCCTTGCGGCGCAGCTCGGGATGGGCGGTGCCGCGCACGATCTCCAGAAGGGTCTGCCGGGCCTGGGGCTCATCGC
>JANOCF010001013.1:0-2009 GCA_031412055.1 Holophagales bacterium
TGATAGCGGGCGGACCTGCGCTCGCCGGTCCGCTTCACATGGCCGGCCTCGCCCAGCGACCGGAGCACGATCCGCAGCCGCGATGCCGGCGCCCCGGTCTCACGGACCAGCTCGGTCATCCCCGCGGAGCCGCCCAATCGGCGGAGGATCTCCAGGACCTGGGCCGCGAAGCCCGCAAGGCCGTCGCCCTCGGACCTTCTGGAGCCTCGATCCGTCCGTTCGGACTCCTTGAGGAGCCCTTCCAGGACCCCGCCCCGGAGGAAGGCGATCATTCGGTCGCTGTCGATCCCCAACTCCAGGAGCGGCCCGGCTTCGATGACCTCTCCCTGGCCGGCAAGGAAGTTGAGACGCCGGAGCTGGCTCACCAGGTCGCGGATGTGGCGGCGGTCGCCCAGGAGGGGGCGAAGCTCGCGGGCCAGGGTGTCCAGGCGTACCTGAAGGCGACTCTTTCCCTGGATCTCCTCAGTTTCCGAAAGCGGTGCCTTCCCCTCCGGTCTCTGGGAGAGCACGAGCCGGACCCAGAGGACGACGAGCAAGGCGCAGGCGTCGGCGCGGAGGCCGAGGTTGGACGCGGCTTCGAACGCGGGGTCCGAAGCCATCTCCGGAGCAAGGCGGATGCCCACATGATCGGAGTAGGGGCTGGTGGCAAGGACCAGGCCTACTCCCCGGAGCCGCTTTTCGATTTCGCGGCGTACCTCGGGGACATCCAGCCCCGGCACCTCGATGCGGGGGAGGGCTCCCGCTCGCAGCAGGAGGGCGCAGGCTCGGGTGGCTTCATTCATGAGGGCTGCCTTCCACTCTCGGGCGCGGGCTCGGGCCGGCCTTGCAGGGCTTGGATCTCGGCCGACTTCACGACGGCCTCGGTGGTCAGGAGAGGCGGAACAGGGAGCACGGGGACCAGAGCCATCCGGCCGGCGGCCGCGAGCTCTTCGAGGCTGCGGGTCAGCAGCGCGCCGACGATCTGCTCGGGCGTCAGACCGCCGGGGAGACCCTGGAAGCGGGCTCTGCTTGCGGGGAGTGCGAGTCGGAGGGCGGCATGGATCTGGCGGCCGGCCGCAGTCAGGGCGTAGCCGCCACCTGGGTCGGCGGCCTCCAGCCAACCGCTCCGCCGGAGCGCGCGGAGGGTCTCGCTCCGCGCCGGCTCCGCCAGCCAGGAGAGCGTGCGGTCGAGGTCGGCCTCGGTGAAGGAGGCGAGGGGGCTGGCGGCCAGCGCCTCCACTACCGCCGCGCGGGCCAGGAGATCCCGGGGCGAGCGGCCGGCGAGACCGCGCAGCAGGGAGTAGGCGGCTTCCAGCGGGCGCACGGCGGCGAGCGCCTCGATCTCTTCGGGAGGCAGCCCGCCGGTCCACTCGGCGAGCCCCTCCCATCCGCCAGTATTGGGTTCAGTATTAGGTCCAGTATTGGGTTCAATATTGGGTTCGGGGGGTTCGAATGTCTCTCTTTCGTCACTCATCTCCGCGACAACTATATCGGAGATGCGCGCCGACTTGGTGAGTGAAGGTGGGAAAAAGAAGCCACTTCGCGACTTCCCCTCCCACCCGCGCTACGCGCGCTCTAGAGAAGCTCAGCGCCGGCCGGTCGTCGGAGCCGTGGAGGTCCGCGTGGCGGACTCATTCGAGAGGGAGCTGGGAGCGTCCAGGTTGGCGCCTTCGTCCACGCCGACCCCGAGACGGTCGACCAGCTCGCCGCCGAGCCAGCCGGTCACCAGGGACAGCATGACAGCGACTGCCGACAGGCCGATCTCCAGTCCTCCGGGATTGGCGGGCTCGTCACGCCTCAGGAGCCAGCTCAGGACGAAGAGCAGCAGGACTACGACATTGCCGCCGCCGTGGAGAGCGCCGATCCGCTTGGCGCGGGTTCCGGACGGGATCGCCAGCCAGTCGATCGTGCCGAAGGGGGCGGCGATCAGACCGGAGATGATGCCGGCCGCGATCATGTAGTAGGAGACCTGAGTCCAGTGATCGCCCCCGGTCACCAGGTGCAGGATGTCGAAGAACAGCGACGTGCCG
>JANOCF010001014.1:0-7279 GCA_031412055.1 Holophagales bacterium
TCGCGGCCGAGCTGCCCGACTTCTACGCGCCGGGCGACGGCAAGGCCGTATTCCTCAAGGTGCTCCTCAAGGTGCTGCCGTAGCGGGCGGCTCGCGGCGGGGCTTCTCGATCCCGAGCCAGTCCGCCACCCGGCCGGCCACGTCCGTGTTGGCGACCGTGCCCGAGGGGTTGGCGCTCCCCTTCTTCACACCCGCTCCCACGGCCAGGTAAACGCCCTGCATGCCTGGGTGGGTTCTCGAAAACCCGTGCCTGCCGTAGGTCCGCGTGGGCATGCTGGCGGTCGCGCCCACCGGCTCGTCATCGTCCCGGAAGTTGTAGCCGCGCGCGGCGAGCAGCACCAGGTCGCCGCTGTTCGGATGGCCAAGCCCGATCTCCGCGGCTTCGGCCCGGGTGACGATGGTCTCGACGGGGCGCTCGTCTCCGACCTTCCAGGCACCGAGCCGGGTGCGCAGGTCGTCAAGGATACGGGCACGCTCCTCCTTCGGGAGACCGGGACGGAGATAGATGTGACTGAAACCGCCTCCCCCGATCGAATCGGCGAGGCTCTCCTCCAGGACCTTGCCGTCCGGTCCGAGGCGGAGCAGCCCCCAGTCCCGGAGCAGCGTGTCCAGGTCGATTCGGGTGTGGGTCGGCTCCATGCCATGATCGCTCACCACCAGCACCGTGGTCGTCCGCAGGTCCACGGCGCGGAGCAGGCGGTCCAGGTCGCGATCGACCGCCTGCCAGATCCGGACGCGGGCGCGGTCCAGCTCCTCACTCCGCTCGACCGAGAAGCCGGGCTGCCGGGGATCGACGAGGAGGAGCTGGTGCCCGGCCTCGTCGAGGACCGGCGTGTAGCTCATCAGAAGGTCCCAGTCGGAGTACCGGGCCGCGGCCAGGAGGACGTCCGTGAAGAAGGTGTTGAAGCGCTCGGCCTGCTCAACCCAGGTGTCCAGGTCGATACCCGGCCGGCCCGCCCAGCTCTCCTCCAGGCGGCGGCTGTCGGGTGGCCCGGGCCAGGCCAGACCCTCTTCCTGGAGAGCCTTCGCGAACTCGGCAGGGTAGGCCGGGATCTGGTACTGACCGCCGAAGTACACCCGGACGCTCCCGCGCTCCCGGTCGACGTCCAGGAGCTTGGCCCGGCAGTCCTGGGTATCAGCCCTGGTAGGGGGCGGACGGCAGGGAACGAGCCTCCACTCCCCTTCCCGCGCTTCGCGCAGAGACGACGCCCACTCCGCGAGCGGCAGCGTGACCAGCTCCGCGGCCCGCACGGGCGCGTGGGTGTAGGTCATCCCCCAGTCGGCGCGCCTGCGGTCGTCCCTGTCGTCAGCGCCGGGCCAGGCGGAGACGGCGACGCGCAGGCCCTGACGGCGGGCCGCCTCCCAGAGGGTCTCGGTCTCGATGTCCAGCGAGGCCAGGGTCGCCATCTGCGTGAGGGGCATCCCGGGAAGACGGATGTAGTTGGCCACGACGCCGGTCTCGTCGGCCCGGTAGCCCGTAGCCAGGCTGATGTGGTTGGGCCCGGTGTTGGTCGGATTCACCGGCATCAGGCCCTCGGCGACCTGCCCCTCCCGGAAGAAACGTTCGAACCCTCCCGCCGAGAGCAGCCCCTCGCGGTAGAGACGGTGGAGGGTGGCGGCATCCCCGCCGTCCAGGCTCACCATCAGGACCTTGCGGGGAGACGGAGCGGTCGCGGTCCGGCAGGCGATCCCCGCAATCCCCGCGAGAAGCAGCAGCAGGAGGGTGGAGACTCGCCGCACGCTCTAGCGGACCCCGGTCGATCCGAAGCCGCCCGCGCCCCGGCCGGTGTCTTCGAGGAGCTCCGCTTCGTCCCACTCCACGCGGTCTACGCGGGCGATGACGAGCTGGGCGACGCGGTCGCCCCGCTTCAGGGAGAAGGGGGACTCGCCGAGGTTGACCAGGATCACCCCCACCTCGCCGCGGTAGTCGCTGTCGATGGTGCCCGGGGCGTTGAGGATGCCGATGCCGTGCCGCAGGGCCAGGCCGCTGCGGGGGCGCACCTGGCCTTCCCAGCCCGGCGGGATCTCGAGGACCAGGCCCGTGGGCACGAGCAGGCGCTCGCCCGGGCGGATCACCACCTCGTCCTCGACGGCGGCGCGGAGGTCGAAGCCGGCGCTGCCAGGGGAGGCGTGCTCGGGCAGGGGGAGATCGCGGGCGGCCGGGAGCCGCTTGACGCGGATCTTCATCCGGATCAGCGACTCACGGGGCCGCCCTTTTTCGGGCCCTGATTTCTGGGGTTCCGCGGGTTTCTCGGGGTGCTGCCGTCCGGCATCTGGCCATCCTGGGGCTGATTGCCCTGTGGAAGCTGCATGAAGGCGGGCAGGGGACGGCCCAGCCAGCGGGTGCTCTTGACCAAGCCACCGCCACCACCGCCGGCGGTCGGGTCGCCGCCGATCTGCTGGCCTCCCCCCTCGCGCAGCAGGTCCGCGGTGAAGTGCCACTGGTCGTAGCGATCGCGGCCGAAAAGGATCAGGATGGACTCCTTGGAGCTGCGGCTGTGGACGCCGATGAAGGGGCCGACCTGGACGACCCCCTTCTTCTTGCCGATACCGGTGCCCGGATCGACCTCCTCGCTGGGCTCCTCATCTTCGTCACCGCTATCGGAGTCCTCCCGCTCGTCTTCGCCCGGGTTGCGCCCGTCGGGAGTCTCGGGCTGCGGGGTGAGCACCGGACCCTGGCCGGGCGGGATGAGCACCCACTGGCCCTCGTCGGTCATCGGGTCCTTCCACAGCTTGCGGATCGAGCGCGGCTCGACCTCGATCAGCTCCTCGAGGCGCACGGGCAGACGCTGGAACCGGTTCTGGAAGATGCGGATGGCCTCCGCGTACTGCCAGCCGCGGGAGATCAGCTCCTCTTCGCGCTCGCGACGGATGGCCTGGCTCCACTTCGGCAGGGCGGCCGCCAGCATGATGCTGAGCAGGGTGAGCGTCACCATCAGGAAGACCAGGTTGTACCCGGCTTCCGAGTGCTTGAACCGCACCGTGGGACGCTCTGCCATCAACCTCTCACCACTCGCTATAGGGCGTGCCGTCCAGGGAGTTCCCCGGGGCGCCGGAGCGGACGTCGACGATGCCGGGCTGTCCGTCCTCCGACTCGCTCTCGGTGGGCGGGTTGTCCGGGTCGATCTCTTCGAGGACCGCCACCCAGGTGTCGCTGCGCTTGGTCATCGGATCGATCGGGATGGCGCGGAGGTAGCCTGCCGTCACCAGCGCCTCCAGGCTCGCGGGGTACTTCCCCTTGTCGCCGTAGTGCTGGTCGATGACGTCCCGCATCGTGTGCAGGTTGGTCTTGAGAACCGCCTCGTTGGCCTTTCGGGGCACGTTCTTGAGGGCGGGCATCGCGATCGTGGCCAGAATGCCCACGATGGCGATCACGATGATCAGCTCCAGCAGCGTGAAGCCGCTCTCCCGGTTGCGGTCGTGCATCGCACACCCTCCTTCCGTCACCATTTGCGGTACGGGACCCCATTCAGCCCGACGCCGCCGGACAGGGAGTAGACGTCATACACGTTCTCGCCGCCCCAGGAGTCCGAGTCGGGCTCGTCCTTGAAGCTGCGCAGGCCCCACTCGGCCTCGCCGGTCATGGGATCGACCGGAATGCGGCGCAGAAGCTTGAGCTTGCGGTCCACCTGACCGGCCAGCTCCACCCCTTCCACCAGCACTTCCAGCTCGGTCGGGTAGCCCTCCGTGCCGAGGTCTACCGGGATGAAACCCGAGTCGCTGTAGCGCTTGTACTCGTCGATGGCCGCGCGCATGGTTCGCAGGTCGTGACGCAGCTCCATCTCCTTGGTCCGCCGGGCGGTGAACTTGACCGCGGGCAGCGCGGCCCCGGCGAGGATCACCATCACGGCCGCCACCATGACCAGCTCGGCCATGGTGTATCCAGCCTGGGAGCGACGATTCAGGCGATAGCGCAGAGCGAGCACGGGTGGTCCTTCCTTTCTTCTCTTCCTCAATCCTTGCAACAAACTCCGAAGCGTCAGCCTTCCTGGCGCACCGTGACGTCCAGGGTCTGGGTCCGCACCGGGACCACGGGCTTGAGCGCCGCGTCCAGGGCCTGGCTCTTCCTGAAGCCGATGCGGGTGGTGCCCGTCTTCCCCGACCCACCCGTCCCAATAGCGCGGAAGGTGATCCTGGCCACCGTGCCGCGGCCGGTGACCGCGGGCACGTCACCCATGCGGCTGGCGCCCAGCACCACCTCGCCCGGCCGCGACCCGTCGGCCAGGATCTCTGCCCCATGGGGGAAGCCGCCCCGCTCGACCTTTTCCACGGCGAGCACGGCCGGATCGTAGGAGAGCGAAAGCGGCAGATGCGAGACCGGGCGGTTGGCCTCGGCCTGCACCTTGACCACGAAACGCTCACCCAGGGCCACGGCCGGCATCTTTCGCGGCATCAGCCAGACGCGGACCGGCGCCGAGGCCTTGGCGTCCGCCCTCAAGGTAGTCGTCCCCTGGCCGCCGGCGCCCGCGTCCTCCTCCGAGCGCTCGGTCCTCAGGCTGCCGAGCAGAGCCCGAGGAGTTGCCGAGGCCTGGGGCCCAGGCGGCTCCTCGAACTCCTCGTCCTCGCTGTCCGGAGGATCCGGCGGCGGGGAGTCGAGCGGGTTGGTCTGCGGCCGGAAGATGTCGCTCGGCGGAGCCGCCGGAACCAGGTTCACTCCGGCCGGCGGCTGCTGCTCCTCCGGCACCTCGCCCTCGTCCATGATCTCCTCGCCCGCATCCTCAGGGCGCAGGCCGCGCGGCAGGCGCTGGAGACGGCGGCGGATGGCGTCCTGGATCTCCTCGGGCGTCTCCTCCCCGGCTTCGAACGGACCGTCGACGTCGGACTCGACGCGCGGGCTGCCGCCGCGGAAGGTGATGTTGGCCTCGGTGCCGACCCAGATCGGCAGGAGGTCCTCCTCGGTGATCGCAGCGTTGCGGATGATGTGCGGAGTCAGCGTCAGGATGACGTCCGTGCGCTGCGAGTCGGTCCGCTTGTTCGAGAACAGGCGGCCGAGTACCGGGATCTCGGACAGACCCGGAATGCCGGTTTCGGAGTTGTTCTCGTCGCTGCGGATCAGGCCGGCCATGAAGTTGGTCTCGCCGTCCTGCAGGCGGATGACCGACTCGATGGTGCGGGTGCCGATGATCGGCTGGTCCCCTCGGTACGAGTTGATCTGGTCCACCGCCACCTTGACCTTGAGCGTCACCTCCTTGTTGTGGTGAACCCGCGGCTCCAAGTCGATGCGGATGCCCACGTCCTGGTACTGGAAGGAGGTGATCGGCACGACGTTGCCGCCCGCCGTGTTCGAGGTGTTGAACGTGGTCAGCGGGATCGGCACCTTGTCGCCGATGACCAGGCTGGCCTTCTCGCCGTCGGTGATGCGGAGCTGCGGCTTGGCCAGGAGCTGCGCGTCGGAGTTCTCCTTGGCGAAGTTGTAGACGAAGCTCGGGATGGTCAGGATCCAGTTGCTCTGGTTCAGGAACTCCAGGTCGGACACGCGCAGGCTGCCGCTCGTCGCGGTGCCCGTCCCGCCGCCCGTGCCGCCGGTCCCGCCGCCGGTCGCGGGGCCGCCCAGGCTGACCGTCTGGCCGATCGAGTAGGGCTGGAGGAGCATGCCGAGGTTGCGCAGCCGCGCGGTGTTGATCTGCAGCAGCTCGACGTCGATCACCACCTCGGCCTTCGACTTGTCGTTGGCCTGGATGATGCGCTCGGCCACCTTCACCTTGTCGGCGGTGTCGCGCAGGATGATCGCGTTGAGCTGCTCGTTGGTGGCGATCTTCTTGGCGTCGACCAGGCTGCGCAGGATCGTCATCATGTCCTTCACCTCCGAGTTGGAGAGGAAGAAGGTCTGGATGACGAGATCCTCGTAGGTGCGCCGGTTCTGCGGCGTGTCCTGGGCGATGATGATCGTGTGCTCGTCGATCACCTTGTAGAAGTGGTTGCCGGCGCGCATCAGCGTCTCGAGGGCCGACTGCGCCGTCACCTGCTTGAGCTCGACGGCGATCTCCTGATCCTTGAGGTTGGGATCGAACAGCACGTTGATGCCGAACGCCTGGCCCAGGGCGCGATAGATCCCCATTATCGAAACCGGCTCGGGGAACTCCATGTCGATCGGCTTTTCCGAGCGCGGGTTGAGCATCGGCGGCTGGGGACGGGTGCCGCTCGTCCTCTTCTTCATCTGCTCGATGGTGTCCGCCGAACGGCCCTGGCGCTGCGCGGCGTAGGCATTGCGCACCTGCTCGAGCTGCGTCTGGGCGTACTGGTTCGTCTGATCGAGCTGCACCGCCTGCTGAAACTCGATCAGCGCGCGCTCCAGCACTCCGGCCTTCTCGAACTCCTGCCCTTTTTCCATATGGGCCTGCGAGGCCTTGATCTTGGCCCGCATCAGGGCGGCCTTGTGCGAGAGGTTCTGCGGGTTCTGCTCCAGAGCCTTCAGGTACTGCAGGACGGCCTCGTCCCAGTCCCCGCGCTGGGACGCGATCTCGGCCTGCCGCGAAGCCAGGTGGCTCGTGCAGGCCGTGACCAGCGGCACCAGGGTCAGGAGCAGAATCAACAACCTCACGGTGGCATGACGCATCTTCGACACTCTTCCTCCGATCTCGCGGTCAGCGACCAACGCCGAACCGCTGTGCCGGCCAATCGGGAAAGCCCACGAACTGGATCTCCACCGATTCCATTCCGAGCTGGGCCACGATGAATCTTCCTTGTATCACTCCACCCTGTTCTACGTTCCAGGTGCTCTTTCCGTCCGTGAAGACCCCGATCTGGCGGTCAGGCGGACCGAACTTGCCCAGGTACTTGAGGGTGAACTGAGGCGGTTTCGGCTTGGCCGCTTCCGCGGCGGCGGCCGCCGCTGCTGCCGCCGCCCGCTCCTGCGCCTCGCGCATCAGGCGGAGCTCCTCCGCCGAGGGCGGCCTGGGCGGCGGGGGCGGAGGAGGAGGCGGGGGCGGAGGCGGCTCCACGAACCGCCACGGATCGCGCCCCGCGCTGTAGCTCCCGGGAGAACCCTGGAGGTCGGCGACGCGCAGCTCCTCGACCTCCTCGACCGGCGCCTTGGCCTCCCTGCGGCTGGCGGGGATCTGGCCCATGGAGCCGAAGCTCTCGTCGCCACTGCCGCCAGTACCGCCGGTACCGCCGGTACCGCCCGCGTTGCCGCCAAACCCGATGGCGGGACCGACATAGCGCCAGAGGACGAGCACGAGCAGGATGCCCAGAACGCTCAGCAGCAGCTTCGTGCGGTCCTGCTTCACGACTCCGCCCTCCGCCGGGCCAGCACCGCGGACTCATCCGACCCCGGCTC
>JANOCF010001015.1:0-4771 GCA_031412055.1 Holophagales bacterium
CGCCGCCGCCTCGATGCCGGCCTGGAGGCGCGCGCCGATCCGCTCGAGATACTCGTAGGCGCAGTCTACGTCCCGGGAGAGCTCGGTCAGGGCGGCGCGTCCGGCGGCCACGGCCAGCGGGTTGCCGGAGAGGGTGCCGGCTTGGTAGACGGGACCGGACGGGGCGATCTCCTTCATGAGGTCGCGCCGCCCCGCGTAGGCCGCGAGAGGGAGTCCGCCGCCGATGACCTTGCCGAACGTGCTCAAGTCCGGCTGGATGTCAAAGAGGTTCTGAGCGCCTCCCCAGGCCACGCGGAAGCCGGTCATGACCTCGTCGAAGATCAGGAGCGAGCCCTGGCTGTCGCACAGGGTCCGCAGCCCCTTGAGGAAGCCGGGCTCCGGCGGCACCAGGCTCATGTTGCCCGCGATCGGCTCGACGATGATGGCTGCAATCCCGCCGGTACCCTCCGGGTTTTCCGCGAAGAGAGCCTTGACGGCAGCGAGGTCGTTGTAGGGGGCGACCAGGGTGTCGGAGGTGACCGCGAGGGGCACGCCCGGGGACGAGGGAACGCCGATCGTGGCCGCGCCCGATCCGGCCGCGACCAGGAACGGATCGGCGTGGCCGTGGTAGCAGCCCGCGAACTTAACCACCCGGTTGCGACCGGTGACGGCGCGGGCCAGCCGCAAGGCCGACATGGTGGCCTCGGTGCCGGAGCACACCAGGCGGACCATCTCCACGGCCGGCAGCGCCTCGGCGATCATCTCGGCCAGCTCGACCTCGGGGAGGGTCGGCGCGCCGAACGCCGTGCCGCGCTCCAGGGCCTGCTGGATGGCGAAGATCACCGAGGGATGGCGGTGTCCCAGGATGTGCGGCCCGTAGCCGCCGATGTAGTCGATGTAGCGGCGGCCGTCCTCGGCTTCGAGATAAGCCCCCTGGGCGGAGCGGACGAACACGGGATCGCCGCCGACCCCGCGGAAGGCCCGGACCGGGGAGTTGACCCCGCCGGGCATGACGCGTTCAGCACGCTCGAGAAGGCTCATTCCACCCATCCTTCGGCCAGAAGCCGCGCCGCGTCGCGGGCGGCGTACGTGATGATCAGGTCGGCCCCGGCGCGCCGAATGGCGACCAGCGACTCCATCAGGACGCGGTTGTAGTCGATCCAGCCGCGCTCGGCCGCGGCCTTGATCATGGAGTACTCGCCGCTCACGTGGTAGGCGGCGAGCGGGATGTCGAAGCGGCGGCGCATCTCGGCCAGGATGTCCAGGTATGGGAGGGCCGGCTTGACCATCAGCATGTCGGCGCCCTCCTCGAAGTCGAGCTCGGCCTCGCGCATGGCCTCCCGGGCATTGGCGGGGTCCATCTGGTAGGACCTCCGGTCGCCGAAGGAAGGCACCGACTCGGCGGCCTCCCGGAACGGGCCGTAGAAGCCGCTCGCGAACTTGACCGCGTAGGCGAGGATGGGCGTGTCCGCGTACCCGGCTTCGTCCAGGGCGTCGCGGATCGTGCCCACCCGGCCGTCCATCATGTCGGAGGGAGCGATGATGTCCGCTCCGGCCTCCGCGAGGGAGACCGCCTGCCGGGCCAGGTTGGCGACCGTGACGTCGTTGTCGACCGTCTCGCCCTTGAGCACGCCGCAGTGGCCGTGGCTGGTGTATTCGCAGAAGCAGACGTCGGCGATCTTGACCAGCCCGGGCACGTCCTTGGAGAGGGCGCGGAGAGCGCGCTGGACGATGCCGTCCGCAGACCAGGCGGCGCTGCCCACCTCGTCCTTGTGCTCGGGAATCCCGAAGAGCAGGACGGAGCGGATCCCCTCCGCATAGGCCTGGATCGCGGTCTCGACGATCCTGTCGACCGACTGCTGGGCCACGCCGGGCATGGAGCCCACGGGCTTCTCGACCCCTTCGCCGGGACAGACGAACAGGGGGAGGACGAGGTTGTCGGGGGAGAGCCGCGTCTCCCGCACCAGTCGGCGCAGGTTCGGGGGGCGGCGGACGGGGGGGAGTGGGGTCTCTGGAAAGGACATGGCCGGTGTGGTTGTATCGCGGGGTGGGGTGGGAAGGCAACGCCTGTTGGGACGGACCGGCTTGCCGAGAGATATGATGCCTTCCGATGATGTCCTCCGGCTTTGGCGACATGCTCCGGGAGTACCGGACGGCGCCCTCACCCCCGGCCCCACTCCCCGCCGCACACCCGGACCCCCGGGAGAGGGGGGGCGCCTGATCCGGCGGCAGTCCCCTCTTGTTATGTCCCGAGGCAAGAAGTGAAGCCCGGACCTCCAACCAGAGCCCGCGCCAAGGAGCTCAGGCAGAATCAGACCCCTGCCGAGCGAGCGCTCTGGGGGATTTTGCGGGAGCGCGGGCTTGAAGGCCTGAAGTTCCGCCGCCAGTACCCGATCAGCATCTTCATCGTGGACTTCTGCTGTCGTGAAAGGAAGCTCGTGGTCGAGTTGGATGGGGCTGTCCACGACACTCACCCACAGCAGGACTGGGACGAGAACCGGGATATCTATCTGCGGCAACGTGGCTTCAAGGTTCTGCGCTTCCGCAACGAGACTGTTTTCGAGGAGCCGGACTCGATCCTTCGACAGATCCTTGCAGCCCTTCGCGTTTGATCTTTGCCCACTCACGTATGGCGTTATCGGCGGATCACGCGACCCCCCTCTCCCGGGGGTCCTGGGTGTGCGGCCGGGAGAGGGGCCGGGGGTGAGGGTGCATTCGGTCCGACTTACGATACAGTTAGCCGCACCGCGGCAAGCGGTGGTAATCTCCTTGCAGACGGAGCCCTGACGCATGAGCCTTCTCGAACCTCTTACGCGCCGGCAGTTGATCGTGGTCACGGGAAAGGGTGGCGTGGGCAAGACCACGGTCTCGGCCCTTCTGGGCCGGGCCCTGTCCATGGCTGGCCGCCGTACCCTGGTTGTGGAGGTCGATCCCCGCGAGAACCTCCACCAGATGTTCGGCCTGCCGCCGTCCGGGGGCGACATGGTCTCGGCTGGTCCCCGGCTCTGGGTTCAGAACCTCACCCCGCGCCAGGTGCTGGACGAGGTCGTCCGCGAACGGCTGAAGCTGGAGCTTCTGACCCGCCGGGTCCTGGACAGCTCCATCTACCAGCACTTCGCGGTCGGCGCGCCGGGCTTGAAGGAGGTCGCGATCCTCGGCCACGCCTGGCGCCTGCTCAACGGCAAGGGCGGGATGGGCACGCCGGAGCTGGACACGATCGTCCTCGACGCCCCGGCCACGGGCCACGGAGTCTCCCTGCTCACATCGCCCCTCGTGGTCTCGGACGTGATCCGGCGCGGACCCTTCGCGGAGATGGCGGCGCAGCTCTCGAGCTTCGTATCCGACCCGGCGCGCTGCGGCATCGTGGCCGTCACGCAGGCGGAGGAGATGCCCGTCCAGGAGGTCCTGGAGCTGCGCCAGGCTCTGCGCCAGCGGGTGGGTCGCGAGCCCGAAGCGCTCGTGGTCAACGGCCTGTATCCTCCGGCTCCGCCGGAAGGAGAGAAGCCGGATAACGAGCTGGTCTCCCTTTGGCGGAAGCGGCGCAAGCTCAACGAGACCGAGATGGCCCGCCTGGCCGCCGAGTGGGACGGACCGCGCGTCGACCTGCCCCTGCTCGCCATGGACCGCGGTCCGACCCTGATCGCGACCCTCCAGCGCTGTCTGGAGCCGGGGAGGCAGGCATGGAGCTGATCTCGGACGAGCACCCGCTCGTCGTCGTCGTGGGCTCGGGCGGCGTCGGCAAGACCACGCTGGCCGCGTCCATGGGCGTGCTTTCGGCGCGCTCGGGCCGCGACACCCTGGTGATGACCTTCGACCCGTCCCTCCGCCTCAAGGACGCGCTCGGAGTGGGGGAGGAGGCCCGGCTGCAGGAGGTGACCGTGCCCCTGGACGCCCCGGGGAAGCTCGGCGCCAGCCTGCTGGATGCCCGCCAGACCTTCGACCGCCTGGTCGAGCGCTACGCCCCGGACGCGGAGTCGGCACGGCGCATCCTGGAGAACCGCTTCTACCAGCACCTGTCCGGGACCCTGGGCGGCATCCTGGAGTACATGGCCGTCGAGCGCCTCTTCGAGGTCCAGTCCGAGGGCCGCTACTCGCAGGTGATCCTCGACACCCCGCCCACACGCCAGGCCCTGGACTTCCTGGAAGCACCGGCGCGGATCATCGGCTTCCTGGAGAGCGGCGCGGTCCGGGTGGCGACCAAGCCCTGGTTCGACGACGAGGGCCGTCTCAAGGCCGCGAGCCGCTGGGGTCCCTTCGGCCGGCAGGCGGAGCGCTTCCTGGACGACGTGGTCGGCCTGGAGCTGCTGCGCGACATGGCCGAGTTCTTCCAGGCCTTCGGGCCGCTCTTCGAGGGCTTCCGGGAACGGGCGCAGGCCGTGGAACAGCTCCTCCGGTCGCCCCGCACCCGCTTCGTGCTGGTGTCGGGTCCGGGCGAGGAGCGCATCCCGGACACCCTCTTTTTTGCCCGCCGCCTGGAGCAGGCCGGCTTCCATCTCGGCCCGATCATCGTCAACCGCGTGCACCCGCACTACCTTGTGGAGAACGCCCCGCCGCCGGGCGACGACCCCTGCCGTCCCTGCGGCTGGGAGCTGTTCTCGTGGCTGGGGGAGCGCGACCGCCGCGGACTCGTCGAGCTGGCCAAGCTGCTCTCCCGCGAGCAGGCGCTGATCGACATCCCCCTGCTCCCCGAGGAGCCCACCGACCTCGCCGCGCTCGAAACCCTCGGCCGCACCACCGAGGAGCGCCTCGCGAGCTGGTCGCGCTACGTCAGCCGCAGCTCCTGAACTTTTCC
>JANOCF010001016.1:0-1750 GCA_031412055.1 Holophagales bacterium
GCCTTCCCGTCTCCGGGAAGACCCCTCTTTCTCATCTTCGAGGTGAACCTGCGATGAAGCTCTTCGCCCTGCTCTTTGTCCTCGGCGCCCTGCCCTGCCTGATGGCCTGCTCCGGACAGCCGCGCGCCGAAACCGGCGCAACCGCCAGCTCCGAGCCCGCCAGTCCCGCGCCCCAGCCCGCGCCCGCCAGCCGCGATCCTCACTCCTACTCGCACCCTGACGAAGTCGCGGTCGACCACCTGAAGCTCGACCTGAACGTCGACTTCACCCAGCGCCAGCTCGCCGGGCGCGCCAGCCTGCGCCTGACCCACCACACCGGCGCCGACCGTCTCTGGCTCGACACCCGGGACCTGACCATCCGCAAGGTCACCCTGGACAGCGGCACCGAGACCCGGCACACCCTGGGCCAGGCGGTCGAGTTCATGGGCCAGTCGCTGGAGATCGAGATCAAGCCCGACACCAAGTGGGTCCACATCGATTACACGACCAGCCCGGACGCAGGCGCCCTGCAGTGGCTCGAACCGCAGCAGACGACCGCGGGCACCGATCCGTTCCTCCTGACCCAGTCGCAGGCCATCCTGGCCCGCACCTGGGTGCCGATCCAGGACACGCCGGGCGTGCGCATGACCTACGAGGCCACCGTGCGCGTGCCGAAGAACCTCCTGGCGTTGATGAGCGCCGAGAACCCGACGCAGAAGAACGCCGAGGGCGTCTACCAGTTCAAGATGCCGCAGCGCATCCCTTCTTACCTGCTGGCCCTGGCCGTGGGCAACCTGGAGTTCCGTCCCCTGGGCCAGCGCGCCGGGGTCTACGCCGAGCCGAACGTCGTGGAGGGAGCCGCCTGGGAGCTGGCCGACACCCCGAAGATGATCGACGCGGCCGAGAAGCTCTACGGTCCCTACCGCTGGGGCCGTTACGACGTCCTGATCCTGCCGTCGAGCTTCCCCTTCGGCGGTATGGAGAACCCGCGCCTGACCTTCGCGACGCCGACCATCCTGGCCCACGACCGCTCGCTGGTCTCGCTCGTCGCGCACGAGCTCGCGCACTCCTGGTCGGGCAACCAGGTGACCAACGCCACCTGGAACGACTTCTGGCTCAACGAGGGCTTCACCACCTACGTCGAGAACCGGATCATGGAGTCGCTCTACGGCAAGGAGTACGCGGACATGCTGAAGGTGCTGGGCCGGCAGAGCCTGGGCGACACGGTCGAGGAGCTGGGCGCCGAGAGCGCCGACACCCACCTCTACCTCACCCTGGCGGGCCGCGACCCGGACGCGGGCATGAACGACATCGCCTACGAGAAGGGCTCGCTGTTCCTCCGCACCCTGGAGCAGGCCGTGGGCCGGCCGCGCTTCGACAAGTTCGTCCGCGGCTACTTTGACCAGTTCGCCTTCCAGTCGATGGACACCCGCCGCTTCCTCGACTACCTGAAGCAGAACCTCTTCGCCGGCAGCGACGAGAAAATGAAGGAGCTGCAGGTCGAGCAGTGGGTCTTCGGTCCGGGAGTGCCCGCGAGCGCGGTCCAGCCCACCTCGGCGGCCTTCGCCAAGGTCGACGCCGCGGTGGCCGCCTTCAGCGGTGGAACGCCGGCCGCCCAGCTCGACACCAAGGGCTGGTCGACCCACCACTGGCTGCACTTCCTCCGCAGCCTGAAGGACCTGAACGTCGCGAAGATGACGCAGCTCGACGAGGCCTTCAAGTTCACGGCCTCGCAAAACTCGGAGATCCAGAGCCAGTGGTTCCTGCTGGC
>JANOCF010001017.1:0-4729 GCA_031412055.1 Holophagales bacterium
CCGGGCGCGGACTCCTGGCCGGCCCGCGCCGAAGGGGAAGGCCCCTTCCCGCGGCTGATCCTGCGCGGCGCGACCCTGGTCGACGGCACGGGCGCGCCGCCGTTCGGTCCGGTGGACATCGTCATCCGGAACGACCGGATCACCCAGATCGTCCCGGTGGGCAGCCCCGGCGTCGCGATCGATCCCGAGGCCCGCCCCAAGGCCGACGGCGGCAGGGAGATCGACCTGGCCGGGAAGTGGGTGCTGCCCGGGTTCATCGATCTCTACGCCCACCCGATCCCGCCGGTCGAGTACGTCTCCAAGCTCTGGCTCGGCCACGGCATCACCACGATCCGCGACCCGAGCTGCCGCGACGGCTTTGCCGCCTGCCTGGAGCTGCGGGCGAAGAGCGAGCGCAGCGAGATCACGGCGCCGCGCTTCGAGCCGTTCGTGGCTCTCGGTTTTGGCCCGAAGGGGCCGACCGCGATCGAGGACGCCGACGCGGCCAGGCGATGGATCGCGGAGGCGAAGAAGGCCGGGATCCCGGGCGTCCGCTTCCGCGGCCAGAAGCCCGAGATCCTCGCCGCGGCCATGACCGAGGCGAAGCGGCTGGGGCTTCCCACGTCCTGCCACCACTTTCCGGGGGCCGACGCGCAGGACACCGCGGGCTGGGGGCTGACGATGCTGGAGCACTGGCACGGCCTGCCCGAGACGATGTTCACCGGCAGCACGGTGCCCGACTACCCGCTGGACTACAACGAGGCCGACGAGGGGCAGCGCTTCGCCCGCTCGGGCAGGCTCTGGCGCCAGGCCGCCGCGCCGGGGAGCGAGCGCTGGAACCGGGTGATCGACGACCTGGTCGCCCGCGGCCTGATCCTGGTGCCCACCCTCAGCCTCTACGAGGCCAACCGGGATCTGATGCGCGCCACGCGCGCCGAGTGGCACGAGCGCTACACCCTGCCCGCGGTCTGGGACCGGTTCACGCCGGACCGGCGGGGCCATGCCACGCACTGGTACTACTGGACGACCCAGGACGAGCTCGCCTGGCGCGAGAACTACCGCCTCTGGATGGCCTTCCTCAACGACTACAAGAACCGGGGCGGCCGCGTGGCCGTGGGGACCGACTCCGGGTACATGTACAACCTCCACGGCTTCAGCTTCGTGCGCGAGATGGAGCTGCTGCAGGAGGCGGGGTTCCATCCTCTGGAAGTCATCCGCGCCGCAACCCTGCTCGGCGCCGAGGCGCTGGGCCGGGCCGGGGACCTCGGCACGGTCGAGCCGGGCAAGCTGGCCGATCTTGTTGTCGTTGGAGAGAACCCGCTGGAAAACCTGAAGGTCCTTTACGGAACTGGCGCACTGAAAGTGGGAGCCGACAACAAACCTGCTCGCGTTGGCGGGGTTCAATACACTATAAAGGGTGGAGTGGTCTACGACTCCGCGCGACTGCGGGCCGACGTCCGCAGGATGGTGGAGGAGGCCAAGACCCGCGAAGGCCGGCAGATCGTTCCACCTGGTATGGCGTCTGGGATGGAATAAAAGGGGGATGAATGATGCGGAGAACAGGACGGTGGGCGTTCGTCCACCTGGTGGCCGCTGGCCTGCTCGCCAGCAGTCTGCGCGCTGACACCGGGACGGCGGAGGAGGCGAAGGGCGGACGGGAGATCCCCGAGCCGGCCCGGCTCGAAGGGCTCTGGGAAGGGGTGATCCTCTATGACCGGGCCCAGGTCGAGCTGGAGACCACGCTGGAGATTGCCCGCGATGCCAAGGGCGGCCTGGTCGGCACCATCGACCTGCCCAGCCAGCGGATGAAGTACCACCCGCTGCGCGACTTCCGGACGGACGGCTCCAAGGTGGCCTTCACCTTCTACCGGCACTCCGAGCGGCGGGGGCCGGACTCGCCGTTCGTTTTCGAAGGCGCGCTCTCGCCGGACGGCAAGGTCCTGGAGGGCATCTTCACCGGCTTCTACAACGAGGAGAAGGGCAACGACCGCGTACCTTTCCGCTTTGAGCGGATCGGGGAGGCGGGGGACGAGCGGGCGGAGCCGGTCAAGCCCGCGCTGTTGACGCTCTCTCCCTCGGGGGAGGAGCTGCGCGAGGCGTTCAACCGCGACGCCGACGCCGTTCGCATCCTCATCCTCATCTCCCCTACATGAGGCGTCTGCCTCGCAAGCGCCCGTGTGGTGCAACGCTATGTCCTCGACAAGATCGATGATCCGCGGCTGAAGGTCTATCTCGTCTGGGGTCCCATGCTGGGCGGCGAGAAGGAGGAGGACGCCCGCGAGGCGACCGCTCTCCTCCCTGATTCCCGGGCGATCCACTACTGGACGGGAGTCCACGCCCTGGCGGAAGCGCTCAGCGCGCCCGCCGGTCTCAAGGATGAGCTGGCGTGGGACACTTTTCTCGTCTTTTCTCCCGGAACGAAGTGGGTGGATGTGCCTCCCATGCCTGCTCATGTGATGCATGTCGGCAAGCGGAGCCTGCCGCCGGAGCAGCGCCTCAACGGCGAGAAGCTGCTCGAGCAGGTGAACCGGCTGCGGGCGGCGCGGTGATGCGCGGGGTAATGCACTCCGCCCGTTGGCAGATGCTGGCGGAGTGGAACGACACGGCCGCGCCGTTCCCCGAGGGAATCGCCCTGCACCAGATGTTCGAGGAGCAGGCGCGGCGGGCTCCCGGCTCCGTGGCGGTGGAGCACTCGGGCGGGACGCTGACCTACGGCGAGCTCGACCGCCAGGCGGACCGGCTGGCCCGGCATCTCGCCGCGCTCGGGGCCGGCCCCGGCTCGCTCGTCGGAATCCACCTGGCCCGGTCGCCCGGGATGATCGTCGCCGCCCTCGCGGTCCTCAAGTCGGGCGCCGCCTACGTGCCCATCGAGAGCACCTGGCCGCGGGAGCGCGCGCGCTGGATTCTGGAGTCGCAGCGGATCGTCCACCTGCTCACGGGCACCCGCGAGCTGGCTGCGCTGGAGGAGGTGGGCCGCGCCGTGCCGCACGTTCTCCTCCTGGACGATCCGGAGAGCCTGGAAGGGCCGGAGGCCCAAGTATCGCGCCGTGCCGGGCCGGACGACCTCGCCTACATCATCTTTACTTCGGGCTCGACCGGTGCGCCCAAGGGGGTCATGGTCCGCCACCGGCCCGCGGTCAACCTGGTCCACTGGGTCAACACGACGTTCGGGGTCGGCCCTTCGGACCGGCTGCTTTTCGTCACCTCCCTCTCGTTCGACCTGTCGGTGTACGACGTTTTCGGCACCCTGGCCGCGGGGGGGACGATCCGTCTCGCCTCGCCCGAGGAGCTGCGCGATCCGGAGCGCCTGGTCCGCCTGCTGACGGAGGCGGGGATCACCTTCTGGGACTCGGCCCCGGCGGCCCTGCAGCAGCTCGTGCCTTTCTTCCCGGCCCCTGGGAAGGGAGAGACGTCTCTGCGGCGGGTCTTCCTCTCGGGCGACTGGATTCCGGTGACCCTGCCCGACCGGGTGCGCGAGTCGTTCCCGGGCGCCCGGGTGATCAGCCTGGGAGGCGCCACCGAGGCCACGATCTGGTCGAACGTCTATCCGATCGGCGAGGTCGATCCGGCCTGGAAGAGCATCCCGTACGGCCGGCCGATCGCGAACGCCCGCTATTACGTGCTCGACGACGGGCTCGAGCCCTGCCCGGCCGGCGACGCGGGCGACCTCTACATCGGGGGCGGCTGCCTCGCGGCCGGCTATGCCGGGGCTCCGGACCTGACCGCGGACCGCTTCCTCCCGGACCCGTTCCCGCGGACAGGGGAGACGGGCGGGCGCCTCTACCGCACCGGCGACCGGGCGCGCTACTGGCCGGATGGAAACCTGGAGTTCCTTGGCCGTCTCGACAACCAGGTAAAAATCCGCGGCTACCGCATCGAGCTGGGGGAGATCGAGGCCGCGGTCGCCGGCCACCCCGGGGTCGAGGCGGCGGTCGTGCTCGCCCCGCCGGGCCCTACCGGCGACCGGCGCCTGGTGGCCTACGTGCAGCCACACCCGCAGCGCGCGGAGGCGGTGCTCCGCTGGCTGCGCCTGGAGCGCGACGGCCGGCTGGAGGGGCAGACCTTCCACGAGCTGCCGGACGGCACGGTCGTGGCCCACCGCAACCGCGGCGAGACCGATTTCCTCTACCGCGAGATCTTCGAGGAGGGGGAGTACTTCCGCCACGGGGTGGGGTTGCGGGACGGCGACCTGGTCCTCGACGTGGGGGCCAACATCGGCCTCTTCACCCTCCTGGCCGGCCGCGCCGCGGGCGTGCGCGTCCACGCCTTCGAGCCGATCCCGGCGCTGGCTGCGACGCTGCGGTTCAACGCCGAGCTGCACGGCCTGGACGCCCGGATTCACGACTGCGGCCTCTCCGATGAGGACCGGGCCGCCGACTTCACCTACTACCCTCATGTCTCCCTGATCTCGGGACGCCACTCCGACCCGGCCGATGAGCGGGAGGCGGTGCGGTCGTTCATCCTGGGCCAGGCCGGCGACCTGCCTCCCGATCAGGTGGAGGAGCTGCTGGACGAGCGGCTCCGCAGCGAGCGGGTCTCCTGCCGCCTGCGCACGCTCTCCGGCGTCCTGGCCGAGGAGGGGATCGAAGAGGTCGGCCTGCTCAAGATTGACGTCGAGAAGAGCGAGATGGAGGTGCTCGGCGGGATCCGCGGCGAGGACTGGCCGAAGATCCGTCAGGTGGTAGTTGAGGTCTACGACGAGGACGGGCGGCTGGAGCAGGCGCTCGGACTGCTGCGGCGGCACGGCTTC
>JANOCF010001018.1:0-1612 GCA_031412055.1 Holophagales bacterium
TCGGACTCGGTGCTGGCCGCCATGGTGGCCGAGGTGCTGGGGATCTCGCTCTCGGACATCCGGCTCTGCGTGGCCGACACGGACCTCACGCCCGTGGACCTGGGCAGCTACTCCTCGCGCGTAACGCTGATGATGGGCAACGCGGCCATCCAGGCCGCCGAGCGCGCCCGCGAAATGATTGCCAAAGCGGTCTCCGAGCAGCTCGAGATCCCGGTTTCGCGCCTGGTCTTCGCGGAGCGCCGGGTGTTCGACGCCACGGACCCCGACCAGGGGCTGACCTTTCAGGACGCCGTCATCGTGACCGAGGCCCGCTTCGGCACGCTGGGCACGACGGGGAGCTACATCCCGCCGCGAAGCCCGGGCAAGTACCGGGGCGCGGGCGTCGGACCTTCCCCAGCCTACTCGTACTCGGCGTCGGTGATCGAGGTGGAGGTCGACTCCGAGACCGGGCTGTGGAACCCGGTCCACGTCTGGATGGCGCACGACATCGGCCGCAGCCTGAATCCCGCGCTGGTCATGGGCCAGGTGGAGGGAAGCGTCTACATGGGGCTGGGCGAGGTGATGATGGAGGAGCAGTCCTTCCGCCGTCTGCCCAAGCACATGTCGAACGCCCTGGTCCACAAGTTCCCTTCGATGCTGGAGTACAAGAGCCCGACCTTTCTGGATATGCCCCCGGTGACCACGTACCTGATCGAGGAGCCGGACCCGGCGGGACCGTTCGGGGCCAAGGAGGTGGGCCAGGGTCCGCTCCTGCCGATCATGCCCGCGGTCGCGAATGCGATCTACGACGCTGTGGGGGTGCGGATCGATCAGACTCCCATACACCCGCACATGGTCCTCAAGGCTCTGCAGGCGAAAGCGAAGGGCCAGGAGGCCCGCTTCGGTCCCAGGACGTTCCCGGAGATCGACTTTGGGGAGAGCCTGCTCGTGTCCACGCCCGCGCAGGGAGGCGACGGCCGGGCGATCAACGACTACAAGGAGAAGCTGCGGGGCGGCATGCGCTCGGCCTCGGGCACGATGATGAGCCGAGAAGAGGCGCTCAAGCAGAAAAAGGTTGCTGTTCTGACCACGGGTCCGGAAGGCGCGCGCTGATGCTGCGTCTGCCGCCCTTCCAGTTCCGCGTCCCGAAGACGCTCGCCGAAGCCGCGGAGATCCTCATCTCGGAAGGTGCCGGCGAGCACGAGGACAACGTCCGCCTGGTCGCCGGAGGGACCGATCTCTGGCCCAACATGAAGCGCCGCCACCAGAAGGCGCGCACCGTGGTCAGCCTGATGAACGTCCCGGGCCTCCAGGGGATCGACGTGAACGGGGATATCCGCATCGGCGCCACCACGATCCTGGAAGACATCGTCCAGGACAAGGCGGTGCGCGAGCGCTACCCTGCCTTCGCGCGGGCCGTGGCCTCGATCTCCTCTCCCCCGCTGCGGCACATGGGCACGATCGGAGGCAATCTCTGTGTGGATACGCGCTGCACCTACTACAACCAGAGCTACTTCTGGCGCGAGGCCCTGGGCTTTTGCCTCAAGCTGGGCGGCGACACCTGCCACGTGACGCGCACGGGCAAGAAGTGCGTGGCCGCCCACTCGGCCGACACCGTGCCCGCGCTCATCAC
>JANOCF010001019.1:0-3601 GCA_031412055.1 Holophagales bacterium
CGTAGATGTCGCCGAAGGACTCCTCGTTGTCGATATCCTCGTCGCACATGAAGGTGACCGCGATCTCGGAGATGTTGGTCACCTGGTCGGCGTGGTCGCCGGCCCGGATGGTGATCAGGTGCGTGCCCGGGGTGTAGCCGAAGAAGCTCATCAGCACGCCGACGTCGAGCACGAAGCGGAAGCCGCTGTGCGGGGCGTCCTTGACCTGCGGGAAGATCGGCTCGAGGTCGACCCGGCGCAGGCCATAGCAGTCGGACAGGCCGCCTTCGACCGCGGAGTAGCGGCAGTCGATCCGCGAGTTGGACCAGATGGACCGGTCGATCATCAGCTCGGCGTAGGCGACGCCGGTGTCCTCCTCGGTCACGCCGACGTCCATGGCATAGCCGGTGATGACGCTGTAGCGCCGGGCCGGATCGGCCAGGTCGCAGTTGCCGCGCAGCTCGGCCTGATGCTGGGGAAACTCGATCCTGCCGAACGGCTTGAGGTTGTGGGTGTCGTTCGAGAAGTCGAAGACCCTGGCGTTCAGGAGCCGGTTCTCGCCCGGCTTCTTGCTGACGACCCGGGCCTCGACCCGGTGCTTGCCGTTCAGGTAGCGGGTCGTGTCGAGCTGGAACGCGAAGCCGGGCAGGGCCGAGTCGGGGTAGCCCGGGTACTTCTGAGTCACACCCGGCCGGCCACGGCCGTAATTGGTGCGGCCGGCCACGACGCCGTCGACCAGGAGGTCCACGGCGAGCACGCCGTCGTCGTCGAGCGCCCAGCCGTGCAGCGGCATGAGCCCGGACCCGACGTTGCCCCCGCCTACCCTTCCACCAAACTGGCCGAACGGCTGAGCCGCAAACACGGGCGCCGCCGCCAGCGCCAATACAACAACTCCCACGAAGACGTTGCGCTTCATCGTCGCTTCTCCTAGCAGGTGGCAGACCGGCGGCAGACCCACGCCGGGATCGAACGAAAGACGCTGATCTCTCAAGTATTACGTGAACTTTTCCAGATTGTAAGGGGAGGCATAGATAGAAGTCAATAGTTTTGAGGGTTGGAGAAGCCTTCCAGGCTCGCCTCCACCAGCCTGGGAAGGCTGGCGAGGTCGTAGCCCCCTTCGAGCACGGCCAGCAGCCGGCCGCCACAGATCTGGTCGGCGAGCTCGCGCAGCCAAGCGCTCCAGTTCCGGAAGCCCTCCTCCGTGACCCGCATGCCCCCGAGGGGGTCGTTCTGCCAGGCATCGAAGCCGGCGGAGACCAGGAGAACGTCCGGCGCGAAGTCGCGCAGCGCCGGGATCACCCGGCCCCGGATGGCCTCTTCATAACCCGCGTCGTCCGTGCCGGCCGGAAGGGGAACGTTCAGCGTGGCGCCTTCCCCCTCGCCGATGCCGGTCTCGGAGGCCGACCCGGTGCCGGGATAGAAGGGGTACTGGTGGGTGCTGACATAGAAGATGTCCGCCCGGTGCTCGAAGAGATGCTGGGTGCCGTTGCCGTGATGGACGTCGTAGTCGAAGATCGCGACCCGCTCCGCGCCGTGGCGGCGCCGAAGGTGCTGGGCGGCCACCGCCACGTTGTTGAAGAAGCAGAAGCCCATGGCGACCGACCGCTCGGCGTGGTGCCCCGGAGGGCGCACGGCGGAGAAGGACTGGCGGCCCTCGGCGGCCCAGTCGGCAGCGGCGAGGGTAGTCTCCACCGCGGCCCAGGAGGCTTCCCAGGTACCTGGCGACAGCGGGTTGTCCGCCGAGTCGAGCAGGGAGTCGCCGCGCTGGACCGCGCGCTCGAAGCGGCCGACGTACAGCTCTTCATGGACGTCGAGGACGGCCTCCCGAGCCCGCTCGCGGCTGGCTTCCCCGGGGGATCCTTCCAGAAGATCCCAGCCTTGCTGCCGCAGATGCTCGACGATGCCCGAGAGCCGTTCGGGCCGCTCGGGATAGCCGCGGGGAGCCTGGTGATCGAGACACCGCGGATCGGTAAATACGCGCATGGTCCGGCAAGGATAGCCCGGATCTCATCTCCTGCGCAGCTCCACGCCCTCCTCGGCAAAGCGCCGGCGGATGCGGTGGATCAGGGTGTCCACGGTCCGCGGGGCGAGCGACACCTCGCGGGCGATATCCCGGCTCCGCCATCCCTCCACAACCGCCATCCAGACGACGCGGGCATTGCGTTCGGGCGGGCCGAGGTCGTCCCAGGCCTCGATGCGGCGGAAGAAGATCTGCCGGCGCTCGGACAGCAGCAGCGCGCGCTCCGGGTTGTCCGCCGGATCGGGGATCCGCTCCGCCCGGAACCGGGTATGCCGGCCCATGCGGAGGAGCCGCCATCCGCCTCTCTTGGCCGCGCCCGCCACTCTCACCTGGTCGAAAACGGTGCTCTCGGCCACCCGTCCCAGGTAGGCCAGGACGGCCTTGATCTGGAGTCGGCGGAGATGCCGCAGCCGGGGCGCTCCGCCCTGCAGCAGCCGGCAGTAGACCTCTTGGACGTGCTCCACGACCTCCTCCGGAACCGGCCGGAGCCCTGCGGCGCGCATGGCCTTGGCCACCCGCCGGTGCAAAAACCCCTCATGACGTCCAAACATCGCCTGCCAGCCGTCGGCAGCGTCTATCGTCTGAATCATTTCCCGCTCCTCGCGAAAGGGAGCAGGGCGCGGACGCGATGAGTACAGGAAATCGACCGGGGCCGGAAGGCCCTGGGCAGGTGCAAGGGGAGGCGATTTATAGCGCGTTGCCGGAACGGGCGCAAGAGGCGGGTCGGTTTTCTGTACAATCCGGCGCCGAGGTCTCAGCGTGCCGCAAAATCCCAAGCTCTCAGCCCTTCTTTATATACTCACGCTCCTCGCCCTGGGGTGCAATGGCGAGCCCGAGGGCGCTCCCGTGCAGGAAAGAGTCGAGCTCGACGGCGCTGCCAAGGGGTGGAACGTGATCCTCCTCACGGTGGACACCCTGCGCGCCGACCGCCTGGGCGCCTACGGCTACAACCCCCGGCCTGACAGGCCGAACAGCCCGAAGCTCGACGCCCAGCTCGCCTCGGGCGTCCTCTTCCAGCAGGCCATGGCCCACCGGTCCGAGACCTGGCCGTCCCTGGGTTCGGTCCTCACCGGCCTCTATCCCAGCGGCCACGGGGTCATCGAGAACGGCTACAGCTTCCCGAACGATCTCCCCACACTGCCCAAGCTCCTCCAGCAGTCCGGCTACCGGACGGGCGCCTTCCTCAGCAACATGTGCAAGGCGAACCACCTGGGCTGGGATGCGTTCCAGTGCAGCGGAGGCAAGGACGGCAAGGCGGTCCAGGCCGCCCTGGACTGGACGCGGGGGCTCGACGGGCAGAAGCCGTTCTTCCTCTGGGTGCACCTCTTCGGCGCTCATTCGCCCTACTACAACGGCGGCGATGTGGCCATCCGGGAGCTCGATCCCGGCTACCAGGGCCCGCTGGGCACCAAGAAGTGGCAGCTCAACCAGGTGATGAGCGAGAAGATCCCTCTCAATGAGAGGGACATCCGCCACCTGGACGCCCTCTATGATGCGGCGGTCATGGGCAGCGACCGTCTCTCCGGCTCGCTCCTGGACGGGCTGCGTGCCGCCGGTATGGTGGCGCTGGAGTCGCTCGAATCGGCCCAGGCCCGCGGCGCG
>JANOCF010001020.1:0-3139 GCA_031412055.1 Holophagales bacterium
GGGGTGTACGGGCTGCCGGACGGCTCTTCAGAGGTCTCGACGGCAGCTTCGGGCTCAGGCTCGGGCTCCGCAATCGCCGATACCGGAGCGGCCTGTGCCGGCTCCCCGTGGACCGGCTCCAGCGTGGCGGTCGAGGCGCGCTCGCGGAAGGGCAGCGACTCGATGGCCAGGGCCGCCGTGTAGCAGAGCACCTGCAGCGCCTCGGCGCCGACCGGGGAGCCGTCGTACTGATCGGCGTAGAGAGCGGCGGCCACACGGTCGCGCAGGACCAGCGGCACGAGCACGCCGTCGTGGGGCAGCGCGCTGTCGATGCGGCTGCACAGGACCGCGCACTCCGAGCTCGACATCCGGACCGGACCCTGGCCCTGGAACGCGTGGCTCCAGGAGCCTTCCTGGGGAGCGCCGAGATTGACCTCGCGCAGGGCGGCCTCGGTCGTGTCGAAGCCGTGGCTGCTCCAGCCCCGGACCTCGCCGCCGCGCAGCAGCAGGATGGCCGAGCGCGAAGACCAGCGGCTCGACTCGCGCAGCAGCGCGCCGAGGATCTCGGCCTGCGAGCGGGCGCGGTCGAGGGAGCCGAGCGCATCGCGCAGCTCGGAGATCCCCTTCCGGCGTCCCTCGCGCTGGCCTTCGAGCAGGCCTTCGCTCCGGCCTTCCCGGGAGCCCGCCTGGAAGCCGGCATTCCGGCCCTCCTCCAGTCCGCTGTCCCGGGCGCCGGAGCTCATCTCCTCGGCCGCGGAGCGGACGGCGGGCTCGAGGTCGCCCTCGGCCACGAACGACTCCGGCATCGCGGGACGCAGCTCGGCCAGGCGGCCGACGAGCTCCTCGCTGCTGGAGCGAAGCCACTGCGAGACTTCCTGGCGCATTTCGGCGATGGCACGGTCGACCGTGGCGCCGATCTCGCTATTTAGATTCTGAACTTTTTCCGAAAGGGACATCCTCAGCTCTCCGCAGCCTTTCCGGTAGGGGAACCAGTCTCGACGGATACAACCCTGCTTGAGGGCCGATTATTCTGTACCCATCGCGTTGTGTCAAGGTTGAAATCCATTGAAAGAGAAGGGCTTAGACTGGCGGGACCGGCTCTTGGCCGCCCCGTGGCGGCTGTGGTACGTTGCCGCGGTCGGCGAAGGAGCCCCCGAATGCCCCCGAGATCAGGACATCGAACCCTCGCGCTCAGCCGTATTCCCCTGGGAACGCTCCTGGGAACGCTCCTCGGAACACTGGTCCTGTTTGCCGGCTGCCGCCCCTCCCAGGACGAGCGGCAGGACGCCCATCAGGAAGAGGTCAGCGGCGCCGGATGGGAGTGGCTCCAGGACACCAGGCAGGCCCTGGATGAGCGCCGCGAGCGCCTCGCCCAGCTCGATGCCGCTGCCGCCTCCCAGCCCGCGCAGAACGCTCAGCAGGCGGCCCAGGAAGCGGCCCGGCTGCGCCAGGAGCGCCAGCAGACCGACGAGCTCGCCCGGGAGTTCCACCGCCGCCTGGTCGAGTACATCAATGCCGGCGCCAGCGCCTCGCCCGGCGAGCCGCTCGGGAAACGGCAGCTCGCCGCCCTGCGCCTGAAGAGCGACGAGGACATCCTCCTTGCCCGCGAGCACATCCAGCGCAACGGCGACTACCGCCGCGCCATCGAGGTCTACGAGAGCGCCCTGGCCGCCGATCCGGACAACGGCCGTCTCAAAGAGGAGCTTGAGACCGCCAAGGCCCGGCGCTACATCACCCGCGAGCGCTTCGTCCAGGTCAAGGAGGGGATGACCCAGGAAGAGGTCCGCCGGCTCCTGGGCCAGCCCAACCTCCAGGACATCCGCCAGTACCCGGAGCGCGACGTCCTCGCCTGGTTCTACCCCAAGGACGCGACCGGCGCCGCCGCCGCCGTCTGGTTCAAGTCGGGAGATGCCGCCGAGGTCTACCAGCTCGACTTCGACGCCATCCAGCCGCCCCAGGGCGCTCAGCCGCGCCGCCCGTCTGCTCCAGCCATCCCGCGCCCAGCTCCTCCGCCCGCCAGGTCCGGCACTCCGTGAGCAACCGGCAAGCTGCGGCTGCGCTCCCAGTGGCGCCCCGCCGGGCTGCCCGCAACCCCGCCGTCCCCTTGACTTTGGACCCCTTATAAGGGACATTCTAAAGAAGCGTCGCCTCGTTCCGGCGCCGCCATTTCTATTCCAAGCGAAGGTGAGGTGAGTTTCAAATGCCCGTTGTGCACGTGCGCGAGGAGGAGAGCTTCGAGAACGCGCTCCGCCGCTTCAAGCGCAAGGTTGAGAAGTCAGGAATCCTGACCGAGCTGCGGAAGCGTCAGCACTTCGAGAAGCCCTCGGTGAAGCGCAAGCGCAAGGCCGTCCAGGCACGCAAGAAGATGCTTCGCAAGCTCTCGGAAGAGCGTCGCCAGGGACTCGCCTGAGCCCCGGCTGGTCCCGCGAACAGCGCGGACCGGCGCCAGAAAATGCGGGAGGAGGTCTTCATGGATCTCCTCCCGTTTTGTTTTCTCCCCCGTGGTACCCTATTCTTCTGCTAGAGCGCTCATAGGCTTGGCGTTTCCTGCCGTCGCCACCGCAGGTCCTCCCCTTCGGTAGCACGTTGGAAGGCGGCGCGGACCCCGGCAAGCGGGCACCTACCCGGTTGGAGGTTTGCCACAAAGATGGACGAGTTCCCGGACGGCCTTCCAGGGCCGGGGGCGGCTGGCGCGGCTGATGCCGCTGATGCCGCTGATCACCGCGACGGCTCCCTGGAGCCGGACGCCACCGCCCTGGAGATCCCCTGGTCCTTCTCCCCGGGAGCCCGTTCCGCGTCCGGCGCGTCCGGCGAAGAAGCGCAGGAAGAAGACCTCGAAGGCCGCGTCGTCGGCCACTTCCGCATCCTGGGACCGCTCGGCCGCGGCGCCATGGGAGTGGTCTACAAGGCCGAAGACCTCCAGCTCCGCCGCACCGTCGCCCTCAAGTTCCTCCACCCCTCCCTGACCCCGGATCCCGGCGCCCGGGCACGCTTCCTTCAGGAAGCCCAGGCCGCCTCGGCCCTCGACCATCCCAACATCTGCACCATCTACGAGGCCAGCGAAGAGGCGGGCCAGTTCTACCTGGCCATGGCCCACTACGAGGGCGAGACCGTCAAGGACAGGATCCGGCGCGGACCGCTGCCCATCGCGGAGGCGCTC
>JANOCF010001021.1:0-4884 GCA_031412055.1 Holophagales bacterium
GACGGAGGTCCAGCCGCTGCGACTCGGGCTTCACTCGCAGCGGCTGGAGGGTAATCCGCTGCGAGTCGGGCTCGGTCCGCTGCGAGTCGGGCTCCATTCGCAGCGGCGAACGGGTCCGCGGCGCGTGCGCGCCCGTCAGCCTTCGAGGACCTGGCGCAGCTCGGGCAGGCGTGCCACCGCGTCGGCCTCGCCGAGGTTCACGAGGTGCTCCAGGTAGTCCGGTTGGAACATGAGATAGCTCAGGAAGTCGGGGGTCGTGGTCTGGCGGGTGCCCAGGCTGCGGGTGAGGAGGCGGAAGCCCTCGGGGAGCTGGGGCTCGTAGGCGGCGGAGAGCCGGCCGAGGTCCTGGGATGGGCGGAGCACCCGGATGGCCACTGGGCGCATGCCGTTGCGCTCCCCGGGCGGGAGCCTCTCGATGAGCGGGTTCAGGCTCTCCAGGCGGCGGACGTCCTCGTCCAGCACGTCGAGGAAGATGGAGTTCAGGAGGTGGCTGAGGACCTGGGCGGGCGGCGGATAGCCGGTGATCTGCGGCCGGCCGGCCTCCTCGTGGCTGCGCTCGTAGCGCGCCGAGATGGCCAGCACCCGGCTGGCTCCCAGGCGGATGGCGGGTGACAGGGGTGCGGAGAGCCGGACTCCGCCGTCACCGTAGTACGAATCCCCCAGCCGCACCGCCGGAAAGACCAGCGGCAGCGCGGAGGAGGCCATGACGTGCTCGACGGTCATGCGGGTGTGGATGCTCGGGCGCTGGGACTGGTTCCCGGGCTGGATGTCCTTGCCCTGGACCCAGGTGACGGACTGGCCGGTGGTGTAGTTGAGGGTGATGAGGGCGATGGCCTTGAGCCGGCCTCGCTCCACGTTGCGGCTGATGCCGATGATCTCGCCGTCGACGATGGCCGAGGCCCGCCGCAAGGTGCCGCGCAGCGGCTCGGTGTCCACCAGTCCCCGGATCTCGGGGCCGAGGAGCGATCCGCCCGATGCCAGGCGGCTGGCCCAGCGCAGCCAGCGCATGAGGTTCTGGGTCAGGGAGGGCGTGTCGAGCCGGAAGATGTCCTCGACATGCAGGCTTGCCCAGAGGCGGGCCAGATCCTCGGTAGCTTCGAGGGGGCTTCCGGAATGCGCGGCCAGGAAGGCGGCGTTGATGGCGCCCGCGGAGACGCCCACGATGATCGGGAAGCGGAGGCTGGGGATGTTCCGGGCCAGGCCGCGGAGCACTCCCGCCTGGTAGGCCGACCGCGCGCCGCCGCCGGAGAGCACGATGGCAAGGTCTCCCTTGCCCGATTCGGTCGGTTCCATTCTTGATACTCTCCCCCCGCCACTCTATGAGAGGTAGCGAAGAATGAAAACCATCCTGACCCTGGTCGCCTTCACCGTCGTCCTGATCCTGGCGGCGCTCGGCTTCATCTACTCGGGGATCTATGACGTCGCGGCCGACAGCCCCGACGCCGGGTTGATCGCCTGGGCGCTGGAGACGACGCAGCACCGCTCGGTCCACCGCCGCGCCGAAGCCGCGGAAGAGGAGCTCCGGGTGCCGTCGCTGGACGACCCGGCCCGGGTGAGGTCCGGCCTGGTGCTCTACCACGAGCAGTGCCTGGTCTGCCACGGCGCTCCGGGGGTTCCGATCGCGGAGATCGGACAGGGTCTCAATCCCACCCCTCCCGAGCTCTCGGGCGAGGCCGAGGAGCCCGCCGAGCTCTTCTGGGTGGTCAAGCACGGGATCAAGATGACCGGCATGCCCTCCTTCGGGGTCACCCACAGCGACGAGGAGATCTGGAACATGGTCGCCTTTCTGCAGCGGATGCCCAGGCTCTCCCCCGAGGAGTACCGGCAGATGGTCCGCGAGGCTGGCCTTCAGATAGACTCTGCGCCGTGATGGAACTGGGCGACTTCGAGCTGACGGTGGTCAGCGACGGCGGATTCCGCCTGGACGGCGGCGCCATGTTTGGAGTCGTGCCGCGGACGCTCTGGGAGAGGGCCTGCCCTCCGGACGAGAGGAACCGCATCCGCATGGGGACCAACTGCCTGCTCGTCGCCCGCGGCAACGACCTCCTGCTCGTCGACACCGGAATCGGCGACAAGCACGAAGCCAGGTTCCAGACCAACTACGGCATGGAGGAGGAGGCGACCCGCCTGCCCGAGTCGATCCGGCAGGCCGGTTACGATGTGGGGGACGTCACGCACGTCCTCCTGACCCACCTTCACTTCGATCACTGCGGCTGGAACACTCTTGAATCGGGCGGCCGCGTGGTGCCGACCTTTCCCAAGGCCCGCTACTGGCTCCAGCGCGGGGAGGTCGAGCACGCCCGCAACCCCAACGAGCGCGACCGCGCGAGCTACGATCCGCGCAACTGGGAGCCGCTGTTCGAGGCGGGCGTGGTAGAGCTGTTCGGCGAGGAGGCGGAGCCCCTGCCCGGAATCCGGGCGGTTCGTGCCCCCGGGCACAACGCCGACATGTGTATTGTTCTCCTGGATGGAGGGGTTGGCGACAAGGCGGTCTACTGGGCCGACCTGGTCCCCACGTCGCACCACGTCGCCTACCCCTGGATCATGAGCTACGACCTGTATCCGTTGACGACGCTGGAAAACAAGAAGATCTGGCTGCCGCGCGCGGCCGGGGAGGGCTGGCTCTGCGTGTTCGAGCACGATCCCGACGTGCCCTTCGCGCGGCTGGTGGAGGAGAAGCCCGGGCGCTACAAGGCCGTGCCGGTGGAAGTTCCGGCCGCGCGGTCCGCTATCGCCTGAAACCTCCTCCGAAAGGGAGACCGGATGGCGCGAGAAGAGTTTGATCTGATCATCATCGGCAGCGGTCCCGGCGGCTACGTCGCGGGCATCCGCGCCGGTCAGCTCGGTTTGAAGGTCGCGGTGGTGGAGAAGGACCCCAAGCTCGGCGGTACCTGCCTCCATCGCGGATGCATCCCCACCAAGGCGCTGCTCCACACCGCGTCGGTCCTCGACGAGATCCGCGAGGCGGGCAGCCTGGGTATCCAGGTGGCCGCGCCGACGCTCGACATCGTCAAGGCCCAGGAGCGCAAGCGCAAGGTGGTCGACGGCAACGCCAAGGGCATCGAGAGCCTTTTCAAGAAGAACAAGGTGACCTGGCTGCACGGCTTCGGCCGCGTCTCCGGCGCGCACGAGGTCGAGGTCGAAGGGGCGGACGGCAAGAAGAGCTACGGCGCGAAGAACATCCTGATCGCCACCGGCTCGGTGCCGCGGGACATCCCCGTCGCCCCGTCGGACGGGCAGCGGGTGCTCAACTCCGATCACGCCCTGGAGCTGGAGCGGGTGCCGCAGTCTCTGGCCGTGCTCGGCGCCGGCGCCGTGGGCACCGAGTTCGCCTCGATCTATCACTCGTTCGGCACCAAGGTGACGCTGATCGAGATGCTCCCCCGCGTCCTGCCGATCGAGGACGAGGAGGTCTCGGCCGATCTCGAGAAGGCGCTGCGGCGCCGGGGCATCAAGGTGATGGCCGGCACGAAGATGAGCGGCTTCGAGAAAACAGACAGCGGCGTGCGCCTGAGCGTCGAGAAGGACGGCAAGGCGGACACCGTCGAGGCCGAGATGCTGCTCGTGGCCGTGGGCCGCAAGCCGGTGACCGAGAACCTGGGCCTGGAGGCGCTGGGCATCGAGCTGGAGCGCGGCTACATCAAGGTCAATCCGACCATGCAGACGGCGGTGCCGCACATCTACGCGATCGGCGACGTGGTCAACACCCCGTGGCTCGCGCACGTGGCTTCGGCTGAAGGCATCCTGGCGGCCGAGCACATGGCGGGCAAGGACGTCCGGCCGATCAACTACGACCGCGTCCCCTCCTGCACCTACTGCGAGCCGGAGGTCGCGAGCGTCGGCCTGACCGAAGCCAAGGCCAGGGAGCGCGGCTACGACGTCCAGGTCGGCAAGTTCCCGATGACGGCGCTCGGCAAGGCCAAGATCCTCGGCAAGACCGCGGGCTTCGTGAAGGTGGTGCGCGACAAGAAGTACGACGAGCTGCTGGGGGTGCACATCATCGGCGCCCACGCCACGGACATCATCGCCGAGGCGTGCGTGGCGCTCCAGATGGAGGGCACCGACGAGGAGCTGTTCCGGACCATGCACGCTCATCCGACGCTGTCGGAGGCGGTCATGGAGGCGGCCCACGCCGCTCATGGCGCGGCGATCCATTTCTAGACCCGAGGAGTCCATGGCAAAACTGAGCAAAAGCTGGGGTCCGCTCCACCCGGCCGTCGAGGTGGCGGACCGGCTGGCGAAGACGGATCTCTCCCCGGAACGGCAGATCGAGATCTATCGCTTCCTGAGGCTCAACCGGATGACCGAAGACCGGCTGAGCAATCTATACCGGCAGGGCAAGGTGGTGGGCGGGCTCTACTCCAGCCGCGGACAGGAGGCGGTCTCCGTGGGCAGCGCGTACGCGCTGGAGCCTCAGGACATCGTCGGCCCCCTGATCCGCAACCTCGGCACCTACTTCGTCCGCGGCGTGAAGCCGCGCGAGATCATGATGCAGTACATGGCGAAGGCCGATGGTCCCACGGGTGGCAAGGACGTCAACAACCACTTCGGCGACATCTCCCGGGGCCTGGTGGCGCCCATCTCCATGCTCGGGTCGCTGATCCCGGTGATGGTCGGGGTCGGCCTCGCCGGCCGCATGCAGGGCAAGAACCTGGTGGCCATGACCCACATCGGCGACGGAGGGACCTCCACGGGCGACTTCCACGAAGGGCTCAACTTCGCCGCGGTCCTGAACGTCCCGTTCGTTCTCATCGCGGAGAACAACGGCTACGCCTACTCGACCCCGACCAGCAAGCAGATGAAGATCAAGAACATCGTCACCCGGGCCGCGGCCTACGGCATCGCCGGGGAGATGGTGGACGGCAACGACGTGCTGGCGGTCTA
>JANOCF010001022.1:0-6668 GCA_031412055.1 Holophagales bacterium
CCGCATCGCGCCCTATACCGGTCTCGTCGAGGCGCCGCCGATGCCGGTGAATCCGCCCGTGACCATGGCCCTGCTCAGGCGCGGGCAGGAGCGGTTCAACGTCTTCTGCTCGCCGTGCCACGACCGCACGGGCAACGGCCAGGGCATGATCGTCCGCCGCGGCTTCAAGCAGCCGGTGTCGTTCCACGACGCGCGCCTGCGCAGCTCTCCTCCCGAGTACTTCGTGCAGGTGATGACGGAAGGGTTCGGCGTGATGCCCTCCTACAAGGAAGAGATGTCGCCGGAGGACCGCTGGGCGGTCGCCGCCTTCATCCGCGCGCTCCAGTACAGCCAGAACGCCCGGCTCGCCGAGCTGACGCCCGCGCAGCGCCAGGCGAACGAGTCCGGGCTTCGCCAGTCGACCACAGTTCCCCCGTCCGGCGCCCATACCGGCGCCCAGGGCGTGACCCGCCCGGACGCCGCTTCGGATTACGACCAGGGTGCCGGCCAGGCCGGCAAAGGCCGTCAGATTCTGTCCGACGGGGAGCAGGAGAAGCCATGAGAGCCGCGACCGTGCGTGAACCTTTGAGCCTCGGCGAGGCCGCGGCGATCAACATCCCGGATACCTCCGGCCGGCTCCAGCGCCTCGCCCTGATCACGGGCCTGGCCGGAGTGCTGGTCTGCGTCCTGGGCTTCTTCCTCTCGCCGGACTACTTCTTCCGCTCCTGGCTGGTCGGCTGGATCTACTGGATCAACGTGGCCCTGGGCTGCCTGGCGCTGTCGCTGCTCCACCACCTGACGCACGGCGGCTGGGGCATCGTCATGCGCCGCGTCATGGAGGCGGCGTCGCGCACGCTGCCGGTGATGCTCCTCCTGTTCGTGCCGATCTTCTTCGGGATGCAGGAGCTCTACCCGTGGGCGCGGCCCGAGGAGGTCCGGCAGCACGCGCTGCTCCAGGCCAAAGAGGCCTACCTGAACGTGCCGTTCTTCATCGTCCGGCAGTTCCTGTTCTTCGCGATCTGGGCCGGCATCGCCTTTCTGCTCAGCCGCCTGTCGCAGCGCCAGGACCGCGGGGACGATCCCAACATCACCCGCCGCATGCAGCTCATCGCCGCCCCGGCCCTCGCGGGCTACTGCCTGGCGGTGACGTTCGCGTCGGTGGACTGGATGATGTCGCTGCAGCCCGAGTGGTACTCGACGATGTACGGCGTGTACCTGATGGGCAGCCAGGGGCTGTCGGCGCTGGCGTTCCTGATCGCGTTCGGAGTGTGGCTGTCGCGGTCCGAGCCGCTCGACCGGGTGCTCTTTCCGCGCCACTTCCACGACTACGGCAAGCTGCTCCTGGCCTTCACCATGCTGTGGGCCTACTTCTCCTTCTCCCAGTTCCTGATCATGTGGTCGGGCAACCTGCCGGAGGAGATCCACTTCTATCTCGAGCGCTTCCACAACGGCTGGGGCCTGGTGGCCCTCGCGCTGGTGATCTTCCACTTCGCCCTGCCGTTCGTGCTGCTGCTGTCCCGCGACCTCAAGCGCAACTCGCGCACCCTGGTGCGCGTGGCGGCGCTGATGATGGTCGCGCGGCTGGTCGACGTGTTCTGGCAGGTGGAGCCGGCGTTCCACGAGCAGAACCCGGCGATGTACTGGATGTACCTGGCGGCAACGATCGGCATCGGCGGACTGTGGCTCTTCTTCTTCCTGCGCGAGCTGCGCAAGCGCCCGCTGCTGCCGGTCAACGATCCGTATCTCCCGGAGGCCCTGGTCCCATGAGCGAGCTCCACATCGGGCCCCACACGAAAACCCCTCCCGACCCGCACGCGGAGGCGGAGGCTTTTGACCGCGAGATCAACGTCAAGGCGATCGCCAAGACGGTGATCGGGCTGGTCGTCGTCGCACTCGTCGTTCACGTCCTCATGTGGTGGCTGATCAAGGGCTTCAACCGCCTCGACGACACCCGCGCGCCGGCCGCCGAGCCGATGGCCGAGTCCAACATCCAGCCGCCGCCGCCGGAGCCGCGCCTGCAGACCAGCCCGGAGGAGGATCTGCGGACGATGCGCGCGCAGGAGGACAACCTCCTGGGCCAGCCCGGCTGGGTCGACCAGCGCCAGGGTACCGTGCGTATCCCGATCGAGACCGCCATGGAGGTGATCGCCGGCCGCGGGCTCGGTGCGGAAGTGGTCGGCGGAACGCCGGGCGCGCCACAGCAGCAGGTCCCCGGCCAGGGGATGACGCCGCCCGAGGCAGGAACCCAGCCCGGCGCGCTCGTCCAGATGAGCCGCCAGCCCGAACAGGCACAGACCGTTGAACCGGCGGCACCGCCGCCACAGGAAAGAAGGTAATCGAGTTGTTTCGTTCGATCTCGAAGTTAGCGCTATCGGCCGCCGTGCTCGCCCTGAGCGCATCGGCCGTCCACGCCATGCCTTCCCGCAGCGGAGTCGGAGGCAAGGACGGCGGCTCCGTGGTGGCGACGACCGACATGCCGGGACCGCTGCGCGAGGTGGGCTACGACCAGCGCCTGGGCCAGCAGCTCCCGCTGGACCTTCCCTTCCGCGACGAGTCCGGCAGGTCCGTGCGCCTGGGCGACTTCTTCGGCAAGCGTCCCGTGATCCTGGTGCTCGCCTACTACGAGTGCCCGATGCTCTGCGATCTGGTCCTGCAGGGCGTGGTCACAACCCTCAAGCCGCTGACCTTCAACGCGGGCGAGGAGTTCGACGTCCTGGTGGCCAGCATCGATCCGGGCGAGACGCCGGCGATGGCCGCGGAGACGGAGCGCGCCATCCTCAACCGCTATGGCCGCTCCGGGCGCGAGGAGGGTTTCCACTTCCTCACAGGGCCGCAGGCGTCGATCGACGGCCTGACCAGGGCCGTGGGCTTCCGTTACGTATACGAGAAGGAGCGCGACGAGTACGCGCACCCGGCCGGCATGGTGATCCTCACGCCGTCGGGCAAGGTGTCGCGCTACCTGTTCGGCATCGACTTCCCGCCCAAGGACGTGCGCCTGGGGCTGATCGAGTCGACCGAGGAAAAGGTCGGGTCGGTCGTCGACCAGATCCTGCTCTACTGCTTTCACTATGATCCGGCGATCGGCCGCTACAGCGTCATGACCATGAACATCGTGCGGCTGGCCGCAGCCGCGACTGTGATCGGGCTCGCCCTGCTGATCGTGGTCCTGCGACGGCGGGAGAGCCAGCAACCCGGGCCTGTGGGGGCCGCCTGAGCCATGGAACAAGATCTTCCTCTGTTTCCCCAATCGGCCTCGACGGTCGCACCGCAGGTCGATGCACTCTTTTTCGCGTGGTCGGCGATCAGCCTCTTCTTCACCCTCCTGATCGCCGTCCTGATCGTGTACTTCATGGTGCGGTACCGCCGCCGCTCGGTCGACGAGGTCGGCCTGGCGGAGCGCGCGCCGAACTGGCTGGAGGTCGGCTGGTCGATCGTGCCGCTGGTCATCTCCCTGGCGATGTTCGCCTGGGGAGCCCGCGTGTTCTACACCATGTACCGGCCGCCCCAGAACGCGGTGGAGTACTGGACCGTCGGCAAGCAGTGGATGTGGAAGTTCCAGCATCCGGACGGCCACCGCGAGATCAACACGCTGCACGTCCCGGTGGGCGTGCCGATCAAGCTGAACATCCAGTCCGAGGACGTGATCCACAGCGTGTTCATCCCGGCGTTCCGCGTCAAGCAGGATGCGGTGCCGGGCCGGCAGACGACGCTCTGGTTCGAGGCCACCAAGGCCGGGGTGTTCCATCTGTTCTGCACTGAATATTGCGGCGGCGAGCACTCCCAGATGATCGGCAGCGTCATCGCCCTGGAGCCTCAGCAGTACGAGGCCTGGCTCGCGGGCGGACCGGTGGGCAAGTCGATGGTGGCTTCGGGCGCCGACCTGTTCCAGACGCTGGCCTGCGACACCTGCCACCGGGAGGCTTCGGGCGGGATGGTCGCACGGGCGCCGCGCCTGGAAGGGCTCTACGGCAACCAGGTCCGCCTGATGGACGGCCGCACACTCCTCGCCGACGACGAGTACGTCCGGGAGTCGATCCTCAACCCGGCCGCGAAGATCGTGGCGGGCTGGCAGCCGGTCATGCCCACCTACCAGGGCCAGGTGACCGAGGAGCAGCTCACGCAGCTCATCACCTACGTCCGCTCGCTGGGCGGGCAGGAGGCCGGTTCGCCCGAGGCCGGAGGCGGATCCAATACCGCCGGAGACGTGGCCGGCGGACAGCGCGACTCCGACCAGCCCCAGACCGCGGGACCCGCAACTACCGGCGAATCGAACGAAGGTAATTGAAGAGATGAATACGACCACTCTCGATCCTGATCTGATCCCGCCGGACGACTTCCACGACCGGCCCAACTACCTCAATGCCGCCTACGGCTTGAAGTCGTGGCTCCTGACCCGGGACCACAAGCGGATCGCGATCCTTTACCTGATCTCGGTCACGATCTTCTTCGCCATCGGCAGCCTGTTCGCCTTCCTGGTCCGCCTCGAGCTGCTCACGCCCGAGGGCGACCTGATGCAGCCGGACACCTACAACCGGGTGTTCACCATGCACGGCGTGGTGATGGTCTTCTTCTTCCTGATCCCGGCGATCCCGGCGGTGCTGGGCAACTTCCTCGTACCGCTGATGATCGGCGCCAAGGACCTCGCCTTCCCCAAGCTCAACCTGGCGAGCTGGTACGTCTACAACCTCGGCGGCATCTTCACGCTGTGGGCCATCGTCCACGGCGGCGTGGACACGGGCTGGACCTTCTACACCCCGTTCAGCACCTCCTACTCGAACACCTATGTGATCGCGACGGCCCTTGGCATCTTCATCAACGGCTTCTCGTCGATCTTCACCGGGCTGAACTTCATCGTCACCATCCACCGCATGCGGGCGCCGGGCATGACCTGGTTCCGCCTGCCGCTGTTCATCTGGTCGCACTACGCGACCAGCGTGATCATCGTGCTCGGCACGCCGGTGATCGCCATCACCATCCTGCTGGTGGCGGCGGAGCGGCTGTTCCATCTGGGCATCTTCGACCCGCGGCTGGGCGGCGACCCGATCCTGTTCCAGCACCTGTTCTGGTTCTACTCCCACCCGGCGGTGTACATCATGATCCTGCCGGCCATGGGCGTGATCAGCGAGCTCGTCGCGGCCTTCTCGCGCAAGCGAATCTTCGGCTACCGCTTCGTGGCCTTCGCCAGCATCGCCATCGCGATCCTGGGCTTTCTGGTCTGGGGCCACCACATGTTCGTGTCGGGCCAGTCGATCTACGCCGCGACGGTGTTCTCGGTGCTCTCGATGCTGGTCGCCGTGCCCTCGGCGGTGAAGGTGTTCAACTGGACCGCCACGCTCTACGAGGCATCGATCTCCTACGAGACGCCCATGCTCTACGCCCTGGGCTTCATCGGCCTGTTCACCCTCGGCGGCCTCACCGGCACGATGATCGCAACGCTGGGCGTGGACGTCCACCTGCACGACACCTACTTCATCGTGGCGCACTTCCACTACGTGATGGTCGGCGGCACGATCATGGCCTACATGGGCGGCCTACACTACTGGTGGCCGAAGATCTCCGGGCGGCTCTACCCGGGCTTCCTGTCGCGGCTGTCGGCGCTGCTGGTGTTCGTCGGCTTCAACCTGACGTTCTTCCCGCAGTTCATCCTGGGCTACCTGGGCATGCCGCGCCGCTACTGGGCGTACCCGCCGGAGTTCCAGGTGCTCAACGTGCTCTCGACGGCCGGCGCCTCGGTGCTCGGCGTCGGCTACCTGCTGCCGCTCCTCTACTTCACCTGGTCGCTGCGCTACGGCAAGCGAAGCAGCGAAAACCCGTGGGGCGCGATCGGCCTGGAGTGGGATACCACCTCGCCGCCGCCGACCGAGAACTTCCACGTGATTCCGGTCGTCACCCGCGAACCCTACGACTACACCTCGGAAGAGGTGCACCGGCGCTCGACGCAGGAGGAACCCGTTGTCTACCAGGTTGAATGACCCGCAGGCGCACGGTGCGCACAGTGGCGGCAGCGGAACGGTTGCCGGCGCTCTGCATCACCATCGGTCACTGCAGCACCACTTCGACAACCTCGAGCAGCAGAAAGAGGCGTCGACCCTGGGGATGTGGCTGTTCCTGGTCACCGAGATCATGTTCTTCGGCGGCCTGTTCCTGGCCTATACGGTCTACCGGTCGGCCTATCCCCAGGAGTTCATGGCGGCCAGCCACTCGCTCAACTGGAAGCTCGGAGCGTTCAACACCGCCGTCCTGATCCTGAGCAGTTTGACCATGGCGCTAGCGATCTGGGCTGCGCAGGTAAACCGGCGCAAGCAGGTGATGGGCTACCTCATCGCCACCATGGTCCTGGGCCTCGTCTTTCTCGGGGTCAAAGCGGTCGAGTACGCCGACAAGTTCGAGCACAACCACGTGCCGGGGCCGTCGTTCGAATGGCACGAAGGGGGCGGACACGCCGAAGGCGCGCAAGGCGAAGCGCCGCCGCACGACAAGGACTTCGCCAACCACGTACAGATCTTCTTCTCGCTCTACTTCATCATGACCGGCCTGCACGCCGTCCACATGATCTGCGGCATTGGCGTGCTCGCAGTCCTGCTCGTTTACGCTCGAAAGGGCCGCTACGACTCGAACTACTACAACCCCCTTGAGTGCACGGGCCTGTATTGGCACTTCGTGGATATCGTGTGGATCTTCCTCTTCCC
>JANOCF010001023.1:0-1535 GCA_031412055.1 Holophagales bacterium
GCGTGCGGCGGGTCGAGGGCGCGGCGGTCGTGGCGGCCCGCCTCTGGGTCCCGGCCGGCGCCCGCGTAGAGCCGCTGCCGGGCCAGTCGCTGCTCACCGGCCGCATGCTCAGCGAGGGCACCCGCACCCGGGACTGGCGCCGGATCGCCGACGAGTCCGAGAACAAGGGGATGGTCCTTTCGAGCTTCGGCACCTTCGAGTGCCACGGCGTTTCCGTCGACGCCCTGGCGCGGGACTGGGAGCAGGCGTTGGAGTGGGCGGTGGAGCTGATGCTCACCTCCTCCTTTCCCGAGGATCGCTGCACCTGGCTGGCGAAGCAGGCTGCTGCGGAGCTGGAGAGCCTCGCCGACCAGCCCGAGGTGAAGACCGTCTGGGGGTTCCTCAACCAGCTCTACGCCCCGCATCCGCGCAGCCGTCCCCTCCTCGGCACCGAAGAGAGCCTGCTGCGTCTCACCCCCGCGGACTGCGAGCAGTTCCACCACCGCGCCTTGAGTCATGGCATCCTGGCCTCCGTGGCCGGGGTGCTGGACGAGGATGCGGTCCACCGCAAGCTGGAAACGCTCCTCTCCCACCTGCCCCGGGCCGCCAACCCCCTGCCGGAGCCGCCGCGGCCGGTGGGCACCTCCGAGCCCTGCCAGGTCGAGACGGAGGCCGAGGACCAGGCCCATCTCTACGTCGGCCACCTGACCGTGCCGCGCCATCATCCGGACCACGCGGCGCTGGAGATCCTGGCGGTGATCCTGGGCTCGGGCGCTGGCCTCACCGGCCGAATCCCGAACCGCATCCGGGAGAGCGAGGGCCTCGCCTACAGCGCCCATGCGCAGACCGTGTCGGGAGCCGGGCTGGACCCGGGGCGGCTGATGGCCTACGTCGGCACCGCGCCGGCCACGGTCGAGCGCGCCCGGATCGGGGTGATCGAGGAGATCACGCGTCTGGTGGAGGATGGAATCGAGGACTCCGAGCTGGAGGAGGCGCGAGCCTATCTCCTGGGCCGCGAGCCGTTCCGCCGCGAGACCGCCCGCCAGTGGGCCGACCTCCTCGTCGAGGCGCAGCACTACGGTCTGCCGCTCGACGATCCCGAAGCGCGCAAGGCGGAGCTGAACATCCTCGACAAGGCTGCCGTGGAAGAGGCGGCCCGCCGGCACATCCGTCCTGAAAACCTGCGGGTCACCGTGGGCCTGCCGCAGTAGCTCCCAGTAGCGCAGCTCAAAACCTCAAAAAACAGAGAGCCGTTGCGTCTGGATCGCGCTATTTTGCTTCAAGAGCGGCCGATCCAGGCGCAGCCTGCCTTCATCATGCCGCAATGTGCGTAGCTTCGCCGGGTGAACCGATCGCCGCGGAGCTTGGAGCACTCCAAGTTGCGTCAAGATCGCGCCGTCGTGCGAAAAACGACGCGGTTCAGCCGCTGCATCAAGTCATTCATCCGCAAAGTGAGATCAGCTGAAGACAGACTTGCGAGATCTTGACGCAAAATGCCTCCATCCGCAGAGAAAGTGGCGCGATCCAGTCGCAGGATGAGCTTGTATGACGCACAA
>JANOCF010001024.1:0-9445 GCA_031412055.1 Holophagales bacterium
CGGTCGCCGCAGAGGTGGCGGCGGCGAAGATCGTCACGCTCGGACTCGCAGCGCTCGACGGCGAGAACACCGACTGCATCGCCGCAGTTGGCTCCATGGAGAGCGCCGAGCAGCTCGCGACCCAAGGTCCCTTCCTCGTGCTCCTTCCTCGGGCGCTTGCGCCGGCCACGTTTCGCGTCGTCGCGCCGTCGTCGTCGCGTGTGGGTGTGACAGCGGTGTTCCGGAGGCCCCTCCACGACCAGAGGCCCCCGCTCTTGCTCGCTGTTCTCGCCGGGCTTCGCGCGGCGGCGCTCGGTACGTAGGAATGTCGAAGGGGCCCTTCCAATCTTTTTCGGTCGCCGCCGCAATCCCGCTCCGGCGCTCAGCGCGTACTCTCCTCCGATGACCGCGCGCTTCGCGTTCGCAGCTGCTCTTGCCGGCACACTGCTCGTCTCGGGGAGCGCCGCGGCGCTCATTCCGATCCCCGTGGGAGGACATCCGAAGGAGCTCGACGTCTTCGCGCGCCTGACCCTGGAGCGCGGGTTGGTCGAGCCCAACGAGAACAAGGCGTCGTGGCAGAAGGCGAATTGGGAGATGTTCACCATCGGCGCCGGATACGGCGTCGGTGATCTCGGACCTCTGCAGGATTTCTCGATTCGCGCCGAATTCACCGGCTACCAGTCACCGGCGGAGGTGAACGACGTCAGCAAGGGCGCGGTGACCCCAGCGCAGTGCCGCGGCGTGGTGCTCGGGCCTGGTCAGTGCCAGTTCCATCCCTCGGACCGAGGCAGCTTCATCAGCCCCAGCATCTCGGCGAACCTCGTTCACACGGCAGCGTTCTCGTTCGGCGTCTTCGTGGTCGGCAACATCCCCATCGGCGTCGACTACGCGAAGTTCGTCTTGCCCCGCATCGACTGGATAGGCGGCGGCTTCCGCGGAGGCGTCGAGATGACGTCGTGGTTCGCCCTCGAGACGAGCTTCTACGTGGGCTCCGGATCCGCCGGAACGGCGGCAAAGCAGAACGGGACGTTCGCGGCCACCCAGCTCCTCCACTTCAAGACCGCGCGCATCGGCACGTCGCCCTTCTTTCGGTTGGGCGTGAAGGTCGGTCCCTACGTCGACGGCGATCTCATCGGTGAGCGTACGGACGCCGCCTACGACCAGCTCTTGAAGTACCGCGAGTCCCTGGAGAATCCGCCTCTGCTGGTGGTCTGCGACATGGACCGGCTCGTGGTCCACACCAACTTTACGGGCACGAAGACCGAGATCCACGACATCCCCCTGGCGGAGTTGGCCGAGCCGCGGAACTTCGAGATCCTGCGCGCCGTCTTCGAGGCTCCCGGCAAGCTCAAGCCGGGTGTCACCAACGAGGCCATCACGCAGGAGGCGGCGGCCCGGGTCGCCACCGTCGCCGAGAGCCTCCGCGGCCGCGGGCTCGATCCACACGAAGTGGCCCGCTTCCTCGACCGCATCGTCTTCGCGCTCTTCGCCGAGGACGTGGGCCTGCTCCCGCCGGAGATCTTCTCCCGGATCGTGCGCCAGAGCCGGCGGGACCCCGTCCTCTTCAGCCGCTTCACGAAGGAGCTGTTCCAGGCCATGGCGGTAGGCGACTACTGGGCCTTGGACCGCATCCGCCACTTCAACGGCAACCTCTTCGACGATGCTCCCGTCCTGACCCTCACGGTCAAAGAGCTGGAGAGCATCGCGGAGGCGGCCAAGCTCGACTGGAGCGCCGTCGACCCGTCCATCTTCGGCACCCTCTTCGAGCGCGGCCTGAATCCGGACAAGCGGTCGCAACTTGGCGCCCACTACACCAGCCGCGAGGACATCGAAACGCTCGTCGAGCCCGTAGTCATGCAGCCGCTCCGGCGCGAGTGGGCCGAGGTCCGGCAGATGGTGGAAAACGTCCTCGCCACGGGGAAGAAGAGGCCCACGGGCAAGGAGAAGATTCCGGAGGGCGGACTTCAGAGTCGGGCGTTCAAGAAGGCCAAGCTCGAGGCGGATCTCCTTCTCCGGCGGTTCTGGGAGCGACTGAGCCAGGTGAAGGTGCTCGACCCTGCCTGCGGCTCGGGCAACTTCCTCTACGTGACGCTCCAGAAGCTCAAGGACCTGGAGAAGGAGGTCATCCTCTATGGGATGGAGCGCGGCTTTCCCGCGTTCATCCCGCACGTGGGACCATGGCAGCTCTACGGCATTGAGATCAACCCCTACGCCTTCGAGCTGGCCCAGATGAGCGTCTGGATCGGATACCTCCAGTGGATCAAGCAGAATGGCTTCGGAGAACCCGAGGAGCCGGTGCTCCGCCCCATGGACAATTTTGAGTGCAAGGACGCGATTCTCGACCTCTCCGACCCGGAGAACCCGAGAGAGCCCGAGTGGCCGAAGGTGGACTTTATCGTGGGGAACCCGCCGTTTCTGGTCGACAAGAAGATGCGCCGCGAACTTGGAGACGACTACACCGATGCCCTGCGGCGCGTATACGGCGAACGCATTCCTGCCACATCCGACCTCTGCTGCTACTGGTTCGAGAATGCACGGAACCACATTAAAGCCGGGCGTTGCTCGCGCGCTGGGCTCCTAGCAACCCAGTCAATCCGCAGCACCTTTAGTAGACCCGTCTTGGAGCGAATCAAGCAAACAGGAGACATCTTTTTTTCAGTGAGCGACCAAGCCTGGACGATCGAAGGTGCTGTGGTCCACGTGTCAATGGTCGGGTTTGATGATGGCCAAGAACAAGCTCGGACACTAAACGGCAGTCAAGTCCTACAGATCAACTCGGATCTCACTAGTAAGGTTGATGTGACGACGGCTCTACGTCTTCCGGAAAACAAGAAAGTTGCCTTGCAGGGTATTACCCCTGACGGACCTTTCATGATCGACGAAGCGGTGGCCGTTGACCTACTGCTAAGCCCTTCGCCGAATCGGCGGCCCAATTCCGACGTCCTAAAGCCGTACTTGAACGCAGAAGACCTAGCCCAGAGATCACGGAACCAATGGATAGTAGATTTCGGAATTGACATGCCGCTACAAACAGCGGCCCTCTACGAAGCGCCCTTCCGCTACGTTGAGCGGGCTGTGAAGCCATTTCGCGCGAAAGCCCTATCGGCGGAGCGTGATGAACGTTGGTGGCTTCACCTCTGGACGCGTCATGCCTTGAGACGAGCATTAGTGGGTCTTGAGCACCCCTTCTTCCTTGCCACTACTCGTGTGGGAAAGCAAGGCATCTTCACCTTTGTAGGCCTACCAACGCTTCCGTCGGATGCGACTGTTGCTTTTACTAGAAACTCTCTTGACTTCTTTGGCATACTACAGTCACGCTGCCACCGTGTGTGGGCGCTGGCTAAGGGCTCGCAACTCCGGGAGCGCGACAGCGGCTTCCGCTACACACCTACCACCTGCTTTGAGACCTTCCCCTTCCCCACGCCTACGCCGGAGCAGGAGGCGGCCATTGCCGCCGCAGCCAAAGAACTCGACGACCTCCGCAACCGCTGGCTGAACCCGCCAGAGTGGACCCGGGAGGAGATCCTGGAGTTCCCCGGCTCGGTGGACGGTCCCTGGGCTCGGTTCGTTCACGAGCCGGATGCCCGAGGCATCGGCACCGTGCGCTATCCGCGCCTCGTCCCCCGGGACGACTACGCCGAGAAGCTGCGTCAAAGGACCCTCACCAACCTCTACAACCAGCGCCCCGCCTGGCTCGACCTCGCTCACCGCAGGCTTGACGAAACCGTCTTCGCCGCCTATGGCTGGAGTCCGGAGCTTTCGGACGAGCAGATCCTGGAAAGACTGCTCGAGCTGAACCTCGCGAAAGCCGGCAAAGAGCCGCCGCCGAGAGACCCGGCGTCCTCGCCAGTCACGATCTAGCTGTCGGTTTGGAGCCGGCTAAACGCCGGCGCTCTCACGGGAAGCAACCCTTGTCTCGCGGAGAAGAGGGAAAGCCTCGTTCCCGACTTCCCGCGTCTCACGGAAAGAAGGGAAAGTCGCTCTCCCAACTTCCGGAGCCGCTCCTTAAACCGGGAACGCCCCTTTCCCGACTCAAGGAGAGACTCCTTGAACCGGGAAAGAGGCGCTCCCTGCTTCCCGCGTCAGTCCGGATGGCTTGCGAGCCAGTCCTCACGCTTCAGGGAGAAGCGGACCTCCTCGCGCCACTGCGCCTTGAACCAGACCTTCTCCGGCTGGCCGGGCCGGAATCCCAGGCGGGTGAGCAGGGATGCCGAACGATCGTTGTCCCGGATCGCCACGGCGACCATGCTCTCCACCCCGAGCTCCCGGAAGGCATGGTCGACGATCAGCGACACGGCCTCGGAGGCCAGGCCTTTGCCCTGGTGCTCGGGAGCCAGCGAGAAACCCACCTCGCATGTCCGGCGATCCTCCGCCTTGAGGCAGATGCCGCAATCCCCGACCATCTCGCCGGAGCTCTTCAGCTCCAGGGCGTACTGGAACCAGCGTCCCAGGGTGCCCGGGTTCACGTTCTGCTGCTCGCGCAGGAAGTCGAGGGCCTGGTCCCGCGTCCACTGAATCCAGCTCTGGTAGCGGGCCACGCTGGAATGATTGCGGTAGTCGAGGAACGGCTCCAGGTCCTCGTACCGGAACCGGCGCAGGATCAGACGGGGAGTCTCCAGGGGCAAAAAAGCCATGACGGCGGGATCTTATCAAGACCGCTGGAGCTGTCTCCTCCTGCCCGCCATCGCCACGGCGGCGAGCATGGCCGTGGCGGCGAGCCAGACGAGCGGCTGGCCCTTGCCGGTCGCCCCCAGGTAGTCCATCCCGGCCGTGTGGTTCATCGGCCCGATATACCAGAGGAAGAGATAGAGCGCCTCGAAGAGCTTGCTGCTGCCGCTCCACACTCCCAGCGCCAGGGCCATCATCGGGATGAACATCGCGCCCACGGCCCATGCACCGAGGCTGCGCAGGTCGCCCGCCGCCAGGTAGCGGACGGCGACTCCCCCACCGATTGCCATCGCCACCAGCACCCCGGCCATCCAGGCCGCGGGGAGCTGCGTTCCCACCGGGCGCGGCGCCGAGAACAGGATCTCCGACGTGCCGAAGCGCGACTCCCGGTTGCCCAGCGGCGACCAGATCAGGATCGGCCAGATCCAGGCCAGCGGCAGAACCACCTGGCGAACCCCCGCGATCGGCGCGGCCAGGCCGGCGACGACGAGCCCCGCGGCCGCGGCGTACCACCACCAGGGCTGACCCTGGAGCGCCAGCCGCAGCTCGGCGCGCAGCAGGCCGAAAAAGCGGACGCCGCCGCTTCCTCCTGCCAGAGGTGTGAGCGTCACGTGCGCCGGCTGGGCCGGCATTCCAATCTCCTGCCCTGCCTCCTCGGGAAGAACGGCAGCTCCCTTCTTCTTCTTTCGCTTCGGCATCGACAGCCGCGCCCTCGCGGGGTCGAAGCGGTCGAAGAAGAGCGCGGCGAGCAGCGCGATCCCCGCGGCCACGCCGAACAGGGAGAGGCGGCCGAGGAGAAGGCCCGCGGTCCAGTCCATCCCCTGCCAGCGGAACAGCTTCGCCTCCGACTCGTCGCTCCGCGCGCCCAGGACGAAGCCGCGCTCCTTCTCGCCGAAACGGGCGTTCACCTCCTGCTCCATGTCCCCGGCGATGTGAGTCATCCCCATCGGATCCGGGATCTTCCCCGGACTGGCGACGGGCACGGCCAGCATCGCCACCCAGAGGAAGAACCAGGCCACGTTGCCGAATCCTCCCCGAAGCCCCGGAAGGGTCTCGAAGAGCACCGCCAATGAGGCGACCAGGGCCATCACCGGCAAGGCCAGGAAGAGGAAGGGCGAGAGCAGTGGCCAGAGCCGGACGTGGGTGTCCTCCGCCGCCATGAGCTGGGCCACCACCGCGAAGGCGGCCAGGACCGCCACCATCGAGCCCAGCACCGCCAAGTTGCTCGCCGTCTTGCCCAGCGTGTAGAGCGGCTTGCTCATGGGCGTCGAAGCCAGGATCTGCCCCACGCCGGTCGCGCGGTCCCGCTCCACCGTGTTCTTGACCACGTAGAACCCAGCCAGCGAGAGGAACGAGTTGACCACCAGAGCGGTCAGCGCGCCCACCCAGGCGGAGTCGTAGACGCCGCGGGCGTCGCCGATCCACAGCTTGATCGTCCCCACGCTCACGAGATACCCGAGCCAGCCCGCGAACACGAGCGTCACCAGGAAGCTGTAGCGCCGCACCCGCTCGAGGAAGTCGGCCCGAAGCAGGTGCCAGAGCACTCGCCAGCGGTTCATGCCGCCGCCTTCGTGCCCACCGAGCCGGCACCGGCAGCCGTCCGGCTCCCTTCGAGCACGCTCAGGTAGGCGTCCTCCAGGGAAGGGGGCAGCGGCTTCGCTCCCGGAGGCGGGACGTCGGAGACCACGCGGGCGTGAATGCCGTCGGCCCGGCGCACGGTGCTGCCGATCTTCCAGTGCTCCCGCGCGGCGGGCAGGTCGGCGCTCGGCAGGACCCACTCCCAGACCTTGCCCTCCACCCTGCGGAGCAGATCCTCGGGCGCGGCATGGGTCAGAAGACGGCCGTGGTCCACGATGGCGATGCTGTTCGCCGTGGCCTCGACGTCCGAGACGATGTGGGTCGAGAGGATGATGATCCGCTCGCCGCCCAGGTCGGAGAGGAGGTTGCGGAAGCGGACCCGCTCCTCGGGATCGAGGCCCACGGTCGGCTCGTCCACGATGAGGAGCTTCGGGTCGTTGAGCAGCGCCTGCGCGATGCCGATGCGCTGCTTCATGCCGCCGGAGTAGCCGCCGAGCGGACGCTTGCGCGCTTCGGTCAGGTTGACCAGGGCCAGCAGCTCGTCGATGCGCCGCCGGGCCGCGGATGCGTCCAGCCCCTTGACCGCCGCCAGGTACTCCAGGAACTCCACCGCGCTCAGGTTGGGATAGACCCCGAAGTCCTGGGGCAGGTAGCCCAGGACGGCCCGCAGCCGGTCGGGCTCGCGGACGATGTCGGCGCCGTCCCAGGTCACGCGCCCCTCGGTGGGACGGGTGATGGTCGCCAGGATCCGCATCAGGGTCGACTTGCCCGCGCCGTTGGGGCCGAGCAGGCCGAGCACCCCGGGCTCCAGATCCAGACTGAAGCCCTTCAGGCCCCAGAAGTCGCCACGGTACTTTTTTCCAACCCCCTCGATCGAGAGCTTCATGCGTTCCTCCTCGCTTCCTGGTAGGACGAACGAGCGTACCAGAAGGTTCGGGAGGGCCTGCTACTCCACCGCCAGCGCGATCTGGTTCGCGAACGCCTCCAGGAGATGCAGCCGGTCCGGCGCGACGAGCACCTGCGGGTCCCCGGGATGCACGCCCAGGACGCCGATGACGCCGCGCGAGGTGCGCAGCGGAAGGTAGAGCCCCTTGGCCGCGGGCAGGGTGTCGGTGGTCTTCCCGGCCATGCAGCCGTGGTTGAAGACCCATTGCGCCACGGCCTGCTCCCGGGCATCGAAGAGATAGGTGACGGTCTCTCCGGCGCGCTCGGTAACCCGGCCGTCCCGGTCCGGGAGCAGGAGCAGGACCTGGCTGAGGAAGACCTCCTTGATGTGGCGGGCGGCGGCGCGGAGGATCGCGGTCTCGTCCGCGGCGGCGGCGAGGTCCCGGCTCATGGCGTAGAGGGCGGCCGTGCGAGCTTCCCGCTCCCCCGCGGCTTCGGCCTGCTGCCGCAGACGCGCCGTCAGGGTCGAGATCACCAGGCCGGTGATCAGCATGACCGCGAAGGTGATGAGGTACTGGGTATCGGCGACGGCAAACGTCAGGTGCGGCTGGACGAAGAAAAAGTCGAACGCGGCTACGGAGAGGACGGAAGTCAGGATCGCCGGTCCCCGCCCGAGCCAGGTGGCCGCCGCCACCACTCCCAGCAGGTAGATCATGACCAGGCTGGTGGACTCGAAGCGGCGGAACAGCAGGGCGCAGATCCCGGTGGTGAACGCCACCACGCCAAGGCTCCACAGCCAGGCGCGGCGGGGCTCGTGCCGCCGCAGGGGGATCGGCGCCGTGAATCCTCCGTCTCCCTCCTCGCCGGAGATCACGTAGACGTCGATCTCTCCGCTCCCGCGCTCCAGCTCGTCGCGCACCGAGCCGAAGAGCGCGTCCCTCCACCGTGAGTGGACCGGCTTGCCGACCACGATCTTGGAGACGTTCCTCCGCCGGGCATACCTGAGGATCGTGTCGCCGGGCCGGTCGCCGCTCGTGCCGCTCAATACGGCTGTCTCCGCGCCCAGGCTTTCGGCCAGCCGCAGGGTCTGCCAGACGCGGTCCCGGTCTTTCTCGGGCAGGCGGGTCTCGGCCGGAGTCTCGACATAGACCACCAGCCACTCGGCCCGCAGCCGCGCGGCCAGCCGGCGGGCGGCCCTGACCAGCCGCTGCGAGCCCGGCCCGGAGCCGACCGCGAGCAGCAGGCGCTCGGCCACCGGCCAGGTCTCCTCGATGCCGTGCAGCTCGCGGTAGCGCTGCATCTGGGCCTCGACCCGGTCGGCGGTCTTGCGCAGCGCCATCTCCCGCAGGGCGATCAGGTTGCCCGGCCGGAAGAAGCTCTGCAATGCCTTCTGCGCCTGCTCGGTGACGTAGACCTTGCCCTCCTGGAGCCGCTTGAGCAGGTCTTCGGGAGCGAGGTCCACCAGCTCCACCTGGTCCGCCTGCTCCAGGACCGAGTCGGGGAGCGTCTCGCGCACCACGACGCCGGTGATCTTCCCCACCACGTCGTTCAGGCTCTCCAGGTGCTGGACGTTGACCGTGGTGTGGACGTCGAGCCCGGCGGAGAGCAGCTCCTCCACGTCCTGCCAGCGCTTGGCATGGCGCGAGCCCGGCGCGTTCGTGTGGGCCAGCTCGTCCACCAGGATCACGGCCGGACGGCGGACCAGGGCAGCGTCAAGGTCGAACTCCCGAAGCGTGATGCCCCGGTGCTCGACCTCCCGCACGGGGAGGACTTCCAACCCGTCGAGCAGCGCCTCGGTCTCCTTGCGGCCGTGGGTGTCCACCCAGCCCACGATCACATCGATGCCCCGGCGCTTCAGCTCCCGGGCCGCCTCCAGCATGGCGAAGGTCTTGCCCACGCCGGCCGTGGCTCCAAAGAAGACCTTGTGCTTGCCGCGTCGCTCCCGCTCCTCCTCGGCCTGGGCCAGGGCGAGCAGGGCGTCGGGATCGGGACGCCGCCTGTCCATCAGAGACCGTCCAGCGACAGGTTCAGCTTCAGCACGTTGACCCGCGGCTCGCCGAGAACCCCGAACGTCCTGCCCTCCACGTGCTCCTCCACCAGACTCCGGACGCTTGCGGCATCGATTCCACGCGCCGCGGCCACCCGCTCCACCTGGTAGAGCGCCGCGGCCGGGCTGATGTGCGGATCGAGGCCGCTCCCCGACGCCGTGACGAGGTCCACGGGGATCTCTCCCTTGCCGGGATGGGCGGCCCGGATGCGCTCCACGTCCGCCTTGACACGGTCGAGCAGCGCCGGATTGGTGGGCCCCAGGTTGGAGCCGCTGGAGGCGGCGGCG
>JANOCF010001025.1:0-2416 GCA_031412055.1 Holophagales bacterium
GGCGGCGTAGAGCCGGTCCCGGTAGGGTCCAGCGGAAGGGTCCACGGCCATCTGCAAGAACGTCTGGACACGCCCGCTGTGCTCTTGTTCCAGGCTCTTGGGCGGGTAGGACCCCGCGGCCACGACGAGCGGCTTCCCGAACGTCTCGCCCCCGTCGCGGGAGATCATCACCCAGCCCTTGTGCTCGCGGGTCCCATCCGGCTTCGCGATCCCGCCCTCTATGAAGAGGTTCACCAGGGTGCCGTCGGAGAGCACGGCGAGACCGCACGGGGCGTAGCCGGTCTCATCGCTCTGGGGCTTGATCATCTCCCTGAGTCCGGTGAAGGTCCGGCCGTCGTCATCCGAGCGGAAGAGGCCCAGAACGGACACCTCGTCGCCGTAGAGGGTGCTCATGTAGATCCGGCCCGAGCGCGGGTCGACGGCCATCCAGGGATGATCGTGGTGCTCGGTGGTGGCTCCCAGCAGGATCGGCTTCTGCCAGACGTGGCCGCCGTCCTCGGAGCGATAGAGACTGATGGGCGAGTACAGCTTGCCTTCGGGGCTCCTCTGGATGTTGGGTAGATCCACGAAGAGCGCCGTGCCGCGGGAGGTGTAGAGCACCAGCGGGTCGGCTTCCGAGGTGAGACGCTCGGCGGGGTATTCCGGCTTCCAGGTGGCGCCGCCGTCCGCGGACGAGTAGAGGATCGTGCTGGAATTGCCCCCCAGAACCATCGAGCCGGCGACCAGCTTGCGGGGATCGCTCGGGTGGGCGGCGATCATCATCTCGACGTGTGGGTGATCGCTCTCGCTGCTGACCAGCACGTCGGGTCCGACGAGGATTCTCGCGGGATGGGCTTTTTCGGCCCGGGCGGCCCCGGCGGACATCGCGATCAGGGAGAGGACGGCGAGAGTCCTGACAATCGTACGCATGCGGCCTCCTGAGAAGTGGGCACCATGATAGGGTATCGGCAGAGTACGAAGATCTTCGTTGACATTACGAAGCCCTTCGTATAACTTCTCGCCATGGATACGATCCCCCGACCCACGGATGCCGAGCTGGCGATCCTGCGCGTCCTCTGGCGCCGCGGCGCGAGCACCGTCCGGCAGATCCAGGAGGATCTGGCGCCACGCAGCTCGACCGGCTACACGACCGTTCTGAAGCTGCTCCAGATCATGACGGAGAAGGGGCTGGTCGATCGCGACGAGTCCGAGCGGGCGCATGTCTACACGGCGAGGCTCGCGGAGGAGCAGACCCTGGGGCGGCTCGTGGGCGACCTGCTGGACCGGGCGTTCGGAGGGTCGTCGAGCCGGCTGGTGATGCGCGCGCTGGAGGAGCGGCCGGCGTCCCCCGAGGAGCTGGCGGAGATCCGCAGACTTCTGGATGATCTCGAAGGAGGCATGAGATGAGCGAGGCGCTGTCGACCCCGATGACGCAGGCGGTGGGCTGGGCGTTGGTGCACTTCCTCTGGCAGGGAACCCTCGTGGCCCTCGGTCTGGCGGCGGCCCTGTCGCTGCTGCGGTCGCGGAGCGCGGCGATCCGCTACACGGTATCGGCGGGCGCCCTGGCCCTGCTGCCGGCCTTGCTGGTGGCCACGGCGCTCCGGTCGTACCCGGACAGCGCGCCGGACGCACCCGTTGCGCGGTCCGAAGCGGCTGCTTCCGGAACTCCCGCTTCCTTCGTTCTCGATACCTCGGGGGAGACCCCGGCCTCGGCTCCCGCAGTCCGCGAACTGCTCCAGCCGTATGTCCCCTCCTTGTTTTCGGTCTGGCTCGCCGGGGTGGCCCTCCTGTCCATCTGGCATCTCGGAGGATGGACGCAGGCGCGGCGCCTGACCCGGGTCGGTACGCGGCCCGTGGAAGAGCGCTGGGAGCTGGCGCTGCTGCGGCTGCGGCGCCGCCTCGGCATCGACCGGGCGGTGGAGATCCTGGAGTCTTCGGCCGTGCCGGTTCCGGCGGTGATCGGCTGGCTCAAGCCGGTAATCCTGGTGCCGGCGAGCGCCTTCGCCGGCCTCACGCCCCAGCAGCTCGAAGCGGTCCTCGCCCATGAGCTGGCCCACGTGCGGCGCCACGACTACCTGGTGAACCTGCTCCAGGCGGCCGTGGAGACCCTGCTTTTCTACCACCCGGCGGTCTGGTGGGTCTCCCGCCAGGTGCGCCAGGAGCGCGAGTGCTGCTGTGACGATCTGGCGGTGGCGGTGTGCGGCGACCGTCTGGATTATGTCCGGGCCTTGGCCGCCCTGGAGGGCCTGCGCACGCCGCGGCTGGCGCTGGGTGCGGACGGCGGCTCGCTGCTGCTGCGCATCCGGCGGATCGCGGGGGTTCAGGACGGCACCAGCCACCCGCCCGTCGCGTGGATGGCCGGTGTTCTGACCCTGGCGCTGCTCGCGGCCGGGGCCGTCTTCCATGAAGGGGCTCGCGCCTCGCTGCCGCTCCAGAT
>JANOCF010001026.1:0-2538 GCA_031412055.1 Holophagales bacterium
CTATCCCGACCGCCTTGCCCGGCGCCGGGAGCCGCGAAGCCCCCGGGCCGTGATGGTGGGAGGCAAGGGCGTCCGACTGGCCGAGGAGAGCGCCGTCCTGGAGCCTGAGCTGTTCCTCTGCATCGACATGGACGCCCGCCAAACCGAGGCCCTCGTCCGCCTGGCTTCCGAGGCCGAGCCGGAGTGGCTGCCCGCAGGCTGTCTACGGACCACGATCGACCTGGTCTTCGACGAAGAGCGGGAGCGGGTCATCGCCTGGAAGCGGACCCGCTACGACGACCTCGTTCTCTCGGAGACCGAAGCCCCGGCGCAGGGCGCAGAGACCGTGCTTGCCGAAGCCGCCGCGCTCCGCCTGGACCGGGCGCTCGCCCTGGACGACCCCGAGGTGTCCGGCTTCCTCAACCGCGTCCGCTGCCTCCGGGAGTGGATGCCCGAGCTGAACCTGCCCGCCTTCGGCGAGGACGAGATCCGCGAGCTGCTGCCGGCTCTGGTCGCCGGAAAGAGATCATTCGCGGAGCTACGGCGCGCTCCCCTCCTTCCGATCCTCCAGGGCGCGCTCTCCCACGAACAGCTCCGAACCGTGGAGCGGGAGGCACCCGAGCGGCTGGAGGTGCCGAGCGGCAGCCGGATCCAGCTCCTCTACGAGCCCGGCAAGCCGCCCGTGCTGGCCGCCCGCATCCAGGAGCTGTTCGGGCTGGCCGAGACCCCGAGGGTGGCAGCCGGGAGGGTGCCGGTCCTACTCCATCTCCTGGCCCCGAACCACCGGCCACAGCAGGTCACCCATGATCTGCGGAGCTTCTGGGAGAACACCTATCCGCAGGTGCGCAAGGAGCTTGCGGGACGCTATCCCAAGCACGCCTGGCCCCTGGACCCCTGGAACGCCCGAGCGGAGCGGCGGCCGCAGCGGAGATAAGACCCCTCCCCGACCCTCCCCCGCGCTGACGCGCCGGAGAGGGCGCCGCCCGCCCCAACCTTTCCTACAAGTCTCCCCCTCTCCCGGGGAGGGCGTGCTCGGGGGGACCGGGAGAGGGGGCCGGGGGGTGAGGGCCCTCCACGGCCGGATACACCTCGTCGATCCGCCTCTGCACTTCGATCGTCATCCGCAGCGCCGTCGCCGTCCGGCAGAAGCCCTGGATCTCCCCCAGCGTGAGCGTCCTTCCCGCCCGGTCCTGGAGCCAACGGTCCAGCACCTGGTAGCCGCCGATCCGGTACTCCCAGACCTGCAAGGAAATCCCCGCGAAGCACTGTCCATCCTCGTTCACGTACACCCGCCGCTCGTCCTCCCGGTAGCCGCGCAGGACCTTCTTCGACTTCCCGAGCCGGCCGCTCCCCTGACCCAGGAACTGGACCGCCGGCCGGAGCGGGCGCCCCGGAAGATGAAGGTCTACCAGCTCCTTGCCGAGACCCGCCAGGGTTTCGAACAGGCGACGGTCGCGAGGGAACGGAATGCGCGGGAAGTCCGAGGCCAGGAAGGGCGCGTAACGGTCGCGATAACCATAGCTGTAGAGGACCGCGTAGACGTAGTGGAGGACCGCCTCGGGAGTAGGCGCCTCCCCCAGAGATCGCTCCAGGAAGCGGAGCACCTCCGCGGACACGTTCGGTACCCGCTCGGCGAAAATCCCCTCTGGCAGGAGATACAGGGGGAAGACGTGGTTGATGTCGTACGCGCTGACCGCCTTGTGAGCGACGATCCGGTCCGCGATCAGGGCGCCCGCGCCGTCCTTGCTCTGCCGGGGAACCACCAGGGCCAGGTTGGCGCCCCCGAGCAGATGCCTCATCACCCGCTCGCGCGTCCGCTCCACCAGGTAGTCGGCGTAGAAGATGTGCCGCACGTCGAAGGGGCGATAGAGGATCTCGGTGAAGCGCCCCTCCCACTCCTTGTCGGCTCCGGCCTTTCGGATCGCCTCGAACAGCTTCCAGCTCCGCGTCTCCCGGGGGTACTCGAGCGGGACCAGCTCTCCCGGCAGGAGACCGGACCGGAGCATCACGATCCGGGCGCGAAGCTTCTCTTCGTCAAAGTCCATCACGAAGGCGTCCCGCGCCGTGAGCACCCCGACAGAGCGCTCAGGAAAGATCTCCGCTAGAGGGATTCCCCGGACGTACATCTCCTCAAGCCGGGCATCCCGCTCCACGAACAGGTAGGACGGCGCCCGGGGAGTGAGATCGGCCCAGGAAGTCGAGCCCACGTGGCGCGCCTCAAGCCAGCGGAGCTTGTGGGTCCGGCTGCCCCAGACGTCACCACGAGCCAACCGCTTGGGCAAACCGGGCTTCTTCACCGCCAGCAGGATCGACACCCCCTGCTCGATGTCGAAGACGTTCTCGTCGACCCCGCCGTCCGGGGAGCTCTCCCGCTTGCGCCGGTTGCCGTGGAGATCGAGGAGATAGATCTCGTCGAAGCTGTTCATCAGGGAGCGCCGAAGCCCCCGAAACGTCGAGTTGTCCAGGTACCCGTGATTGATCACGAGCCCGACGATGCCCTCGCCGGCCTCCTCGATCCGGAGCTGGGCGAAGCGCAGGAACTTCACATAATCGTCCTGG
>JANOCF010001027.1:0-3680 GCA_031412055.1 Holophagales bacterium
CCGAAAAGGGGGCTGCGCACGAACTCCGAGGGGGTTCCCGTGAAGACCTTCACCCTGTCGCGGGCCTGGAAGTAGGCGGAGGCGAGGGTGGCGTGGAGGTTGCGGGACAGAAAGACGCACGGGCGGCCGTCGATCCGTGAGAACTCGACTTCGCCGATCCGGTCGTAAGGCAGCTCCAGGATCATGGCCCCGGTCAGGTGGGTCCACTCGATCCGCCAGCGCCGGTCGAGCTTCCGTTCCACCTCGAAAACATTCGAGAGCTCCAGGCCGTGGAGGTCCGCGAGGTAGGCGTCCACGAGGAACCGGACCCAGGTCCGCCCCGATTTCGGGTAGGAGAGGAAGAGCACGGTACGAGGCTAGCATGGGCGTGCTACCCTTCCGATCCCGAAACCATGGCGCAATCACTCGTGCTGTCCGAAGGTGAGCTCTACCATCAACGGCGGTTCGGGCCGGAGACGGTCAACCGCGGCGCGGTTCTGCTGGACTGCGTGTGGGACGGCGGCGTGTTCGAGTCCGGAGCCCTGGTGAGCGGCCTCTTCCGCTCGGGCGAGTTCCGCGGCGGTACCTTCCTCGGCGGGCTGTTCTGGGACGGCGCGTGGACCGGCGGGAGCTGGGAGCGCGGCTTCGACCGCCAGGGACGCTACCGCCCGCGGACCGATGCCCCGCCATTTGATCCCATTCCTCCTCTTCCCAACTCTCTCCCCCGTTCCGGGAAAGAGGGAGCTTCAGGGACCGTCACGGTCTTTACCGCCACGGTCTACGCCGACGTGGCCCGGCTCTGGCTCGCCTGCGTCCGTAAGGCTTTCCCGGATGCAAAAATCGAGATCTTCTGGGACTCGGAGCAGCCGGCCCCTTCGCTTCCGGGAGCCACGCTGATCCGGCGCGAGGGTCACCGCCGGGACTACCACGAAGCCTACGACGACGCCCTGGCCCGCTGCTCCACTCCCTACCTGGTGATCACCGATACGGACGTCTTCTGGACCTCCAAGGACCTCTGGCCGCGGCTGCGCGAGACGTTGGAGGGGGATGAAAAGCTGGCCGCCGTCGCCTGCATCTCCCGCGAGGGCCGGCCGAGCCACGGCACGTTCGCCGTGGCCCTCAAGACGGATGTCTACCGGCGTGTCGGCGCGGGCTTCTCTCCTGCCATCGAGAATGCCGACCTGTCCGTTCCCTGGCAGCGCTGGACCTTCCACTCCAGCGGGGATCTCGCCACTCGCGCCGTGCTGGATGCCGGCTACGAGGTGAGCCTGCTCCGGCTGGACGAGCCGGGCCGGGAGCTGGTCCGCTTCGACGGCATCACCGCGCCCCGGAGGATCGGCGAGCACCTGCCTCCCGGACGCCTGATGTCCGCGGGCCGCTACCATTGGGGCGGACTGCTGGGCAACCGGGTGCTCGCGGGGCTCCACAACCGGCTCTTCCCGGACGGACCGGCCTATGGCCTGCGGGTTCCGCCGTCCGCCCTGACTCTCGAAGCGCTGCGGCGGGGGCCGCGGGAAGCCGCCAAGCGGCTGCGTCTCCTCCGGCGCTGCCTGTCCGGAGCGCGACGGGTCGAAACCTTTCTTCAGGAGACCGTCTGATGCCCGTCCTCCTCTTCGCCGGCGCCCATCCGGACGACGAGCTCTATGCCGCCGGGCTCCTCGCGGCCCTTTCGGAGCGCGGGGTCCGGATCCACCTGCTTTGCCTGACCCGGGGCGAAGGCGGGACGATGGGAAAGCCGCCCGTGGCCACCCGCGACAGGCTGGGAGCGGCCCGCGAGGCCGAGCTGCGGGCTTCGGCCGCGGTCCTGGGGATCGCCACGACCGAGCTGCTGGGCTACGTCGATCCCGAGCCCACCGGCGTCCCCCGGATCGTCCGCGCCCCGGACGTGGACCCTGAACATCTGGCCGGTCAGATCGCGGAGGCCATCCGGAAGAGCGGCGCCGAGGCCGTTCTCACCCACGGCACGAACGGCGAGTACGGCCATCCGGCGCACCGGCTGGTTCATCAGTCCGTGGTCCAAGCGGTGCCTTCCTCTATTGTCCTCTATACCTTCAACGCGAAGGCGCCGGGCGTCTCCCTTTGGGGAGGAGTGAACCCGGACGATCCCGCGGACCTGGTCTTTGACGCCACACCCTGGCTCGACACCAAGATCCGGGCCTTCGAGGCCCACGTCTCCCAGCGCGAGATCTGGCTCCCGCCCGGCGGTCCTGCGACCAAGGAGGGTTACATACGCGCCAGCGCCTTCCAGGAGACCTACCGGCGGCACGGGCCGCCAGACGGCCCCGATCCGCTGAGGGCATGGCTGTCATGAAGAGGCTGGCATGAAGAGACTGGCCCGGCTCGTCCTGGGAGCCGACGCGTCGCCCGGCTGGGTCTGCGTCGGCTGCTCCGAGCCCGAGCGGCAGGTGGAGATCCGGCTCCACGGCTCGGGCGAGCCGGTGGACGTCTCCGCCAACCACGCCATGGTCTCGCTGGTCCCATTTCTTGTCGCGATTCGCCTTGATGGTCTGGAGCCGGGCCATCGCCCGTGGCTTTCGGTCCGCGAGCGCTCCGGGACGGAGCTGGGACGCGTCAATCTCCGCCTGGAGCGGGAAATCGAGGCTCCCTACCGCATCGGCCTCTTCGGCACGGACGGCTGCACCAACCGCTGCCTGCCCGCGCCGCGCCTTCACGCCCACTACCTGATCCAGCGCTGGAAGCTCTTCCGCGACCGCAACCCGCGCAACGTGAAGATGGATCCCGGCGAGCTGTTCAGTAAGTTCGTCCTCTTCACCGCGCCGCGTCCCGTGGTGCTGGTGAGCCATGGGAACAACCACGGAAGCACGGCCGGCGGCAACCTCTTCCCCATGGACCTCGTGGGCGAAGCCGGGCACCCGTGCTTTCTGCTCGGTCTCCACCGCACGAGCCCGGCCATCGAGGCGATGACCCGCGCAGGACGGCTTGCCATCAGCTCGGTCCCCCTCGCCTGGAAGAAGACCGTCTTCGCGCTCGGCCGCAATCATCGGGATTCCGCCATCGACTGGTCCACCCTGCCCTTTCCGACAGCCCCTTCGTCCACCTACGGCATCCCCGTTCCAATGGACGCCCTGGCCGTCCGCGAAGTCCGCATCGAACGCGTGATGGAGATCGGCTCGCACGTCCTCTTCGTCACCACGACCGAGAGGCTGGAACGGCGCGCCAAGGGTCTCCAGATGTGCCACACGCATGGGTTCTACCAGATGTATCTGGCGCGCCACGGCAGGCCGTTGCCGGTCTGGGGGACGCCATGATCCAGGCGCTGTTTCGCCCTCTCGGCCGAACCCTCCTCGTGGTGACCGACAGCGAAGCCATCCTCGACATCGCACAGGAGACCTTCGGCCGGTTCGGTCCGGCGACAGGTGAGCCCGACGTCACCCTCCGCTTCCTGGCCGATGGTCCCGTGGACGGCACGGTGACAAGCCCGGTCTTCCGCGCCCACGGCACGCTGGTCTTCCAGAACGCGGGTCCGGGAGCGATCCTGGCCGGGGACCGGGAAGGCGGCTTCGCCGTCGGCAGCTTCTCCCCGGCCGGCCTGGCCAACCCGGCGTTCTTCCGCAGCCACTTCCTCCATTTCGGCTTCCTGTGCATGCTGGCCTCGCGCGGACTCATGGCCGTGCACGGCTCCGCGCTGGTCAAGGACGGCCGGGGCATCCTGCTGCGCGGGCCGAGCGGCAGCGGCAAGA
>JANOCF010001028.1:0-1626 GCA_031412055.1 Holophagales bacterium
CCACCAGAGACCCCATTCGGTGCCCAGGAAGAGAAGGTCCTTGTTGCCCGGGTCCTGCTCGACGTTCAGAGCGTAGCCCCGGACCGCGTTCTTGTTCTTGTTGTCCTTGTCGTCGACCAGGCTCCGCCAGCTCTTGCCGTAGTCGTCTGTCCGGTAGACGTAGGTCTTCCAGTCGGAGCGGCGGTGGTTGTCGAAGACCACGAAGGCTGAAGCCGGGTCGTGCTTGGACGGCCGGACCTCCGGGATCCAGGTGTTGGCGGGCACGCCCTTGACGTTCTTTTCGACGCTGTCCCAGCTCTTGCCGCCGTCCCGGGTGACGTGGAGCCGGCCGTCGTCGGTGCCGACCCAGATCACGCCCTGCTGCCCGGGACTCGGAGCGATGGAAAGGATGGTGGTGTGGTTCTCGGCGGCGGTGACGTCGAAGGTCAGTCCGCCCGACGTGTCCTGCTTCTGCCACTCGGCGTTGTTGGTGGTGAGGTCGGGGCTGATGATGGTCCAGCTCTCGCCGCGGTCGGTCGATTTGTGGACGAACTGGCTGCCGTAGTAGATCGTGCCCGGGGCGTGCGGGTCGGTGGCGAGTCCGGCGTTCCAGTTGAAGCGGAGCCGGACGCCGTCCGGAGCCGGCGGCTTGATGTCGCGCAGCTCGGAGGTGCGCAGGTCGAAGCGGCCGAGGTTGCCGCCCTGCCACATGGAGTAGCCGATCTGGGAGTCGGCGAGGTCGGGCAGGGTCTCGAAGCCGTCGCCGAAGCCGACGAGCTTCCACTCGTGGTTGCGGATGCCGCCGCCGCTCCACACCGAGCTCGGCCCGCGCCACGAGCTGTTGTCCTGCAGGCCGCCGTAGACGTTGTAGGGCAGGTCGTTGTCCACGGCCACATGGTAGAACTGGCCCAGCGGCAGGTTGGGGACGAAGCGGGTGGTGCGGCCGCGGTCGTAGCTGATTCCCAGGCCGCCGTCGTTGGTGACGATCAGGTGCTCGGGGTTGCGCGGGTTGATCCACATGCCGTGGAAATCGCCGTGGATCTCGTTGCCGCTGATGCCGGTCTGAAAGGTCTTGCCGCTGTCGTTGGAGACGCGGACGTCGTAGTCCAGGCTGTAGATCCGGTTGGGCCACACGGGGTCGACGCGGAGGTCGTTGAAGTAGAAGGGCCGCGGTGCGACGTCCCAGTTGGCGTTGGCGGTCTGCCAGCTCTTGCCGCCGTCCTCGGAGCGCAGCAGGGCGCTCTTGCCGGCCTCGACGATGGCGTAGACGATCTCGGGGTTGGAGCGGGAGATGGCGAGGCCGATGCGCCCGAGCTCGCCCGCGGGGATGCCGTCCTCCTCCGTCGCCTTCTTCCAGGTCCGTCCGCCGTCGTAGGTGGAGTAGATGCCCGAGCCCGGACCGCCGGACTTGAAGAACCAGGGCCAGCGGCGGAACTCCCACATGGAGGCGACGAGGTGGTTCGGGTTGGCGGGGTCGAGGATCAGGTCGGACGCGCCGGTCTTCTCGTTGACGAAGAGGACCCGGTCCCAGCTCTTGCCACCGTCCACGGTCTTGTAGACGCCGCGCTCGGGGTTCTCGCCCCAGAGCTGGCCCATGACGCTGACCCAGGCCACGTCGGGGTTCGAGGGGTGGAGCGCGATGCGGTA
>JANOCF010001029.1:0-3210 GCA_031412055.1 Holophagales bacterium
TAACGGCCGACCTTCACCTTCCACTTCGCCGTGGTCCAGTCGCCGCCAGGTACCTGCTCCCAGGTCACCGCGTCCTGGTCCGAATCCCTGAAGAGCTCGTCGAACTCGTCCAGGTTGCGAATGTTGTAGGAGAGCCAGATGCCGAACCTCATCACGTCGGCATCGGAGAGCCCGGGCTCCTCGAAGTAGAGGGCGTCCAGCGTCTGCTTGTTGAGGCCGTCCACAACCTTGGCGTAGTCCCGCTCGTAGGTCTGATCGGTCAGGCCTTCGTCCACCCCCACGGCCTTGGGAGCCGCGCCGGCATGCTGCCAGAAGAGCAGGCGGCGCAGGAACGGCACCAGGCTCTGGCTCGTGTAGGTGCGCTGGCCCGTCTGGTAGGCCTGCACGGCCGGCACCACCAGGTTGTTGAAGACCTCCAGGAAGACCAGGAAGCCGCCGACGCCGCGCACCGCCGCCTTGCCGCCGGTCGAGAGATGCTGGGGCACGGACAGGTCGTGGCCCGTGCCCAGCACGGAGGAGCGGAATCCAAACGTGGCCCGCACCCGCTCGAACGCCTTCTGCCTGGTCGTCGGCCCGCCCCGTTTCCCGACCAGCAGCGAGTCGCGGGTCTTCGGATCGAGGGAGGCGAGCATGGCCTGGAAGGCCTTGTCGCTGTACTCCCCGCGGGACATGGCCGCGTGGATGGCCACGGCGAGGGGGATGTCCTTCTCGGGCCGGCGGCGCAGCGACTCGAGAAGCTCGAAGCCCTTGGTGCCCAGCGCCGTCTCGGCCGGGGTCGTCGCCGGGATGGCGTTCACCGCCGTGTCCAGCGTGGTCGCCCGCGCCCCGCCGGTGGCCGGGTCGTAGTCGCGCCCTCCGCCGGTGAGCTGGGCACCGCCGGTGCGCACCCGCAGGGTGGCCTCCGCCGCGGTCCGCAGGGACTGCTGCAAGGTCAGGATCGACAGGTCGATCTGCGGCAGGACGTCGTCCACCGCCTTCTTCGCACCGATCTCCGTAAACCAGGGGTTCCACGTCTGGATGGTCGCCCGGGCGGAGATGAGCTGGCGGATACGGTCGAGGCCCGTGGTCACGCCCGAGTTGACGGGGCTGTGCCGGGTGGCCGACGGTCCGCGGCCCTGCACGGCCTCCTTGCTCGCCCCGGCCGCGGATGTTCCCGCTGCGGCCGGCATCTCCGTGGTGACGAGATCGATCCCCAGCCGGCGGAGGGCCTCGATGGTGTCGGTGCGCGCCTTGCCGTGCTCGGCCCGGTTGGTCTGCTCCACCACCCGGAGCTTGCCGGTGCGCAGCAGCGTGACGTCGAGCAGGCTCAGGAGGCCGGCCACGTCCGTGTCCTTGGCGGCGCCGACGTGATGGGAGAAGCCGCTGAGGGTGGTGACGCCGCTGAAGAACTCGGCCCAGGAGCCGGCGCGCGCGGCCTCCATGGCGGTGCGGATCGTAGCCAGGTCGGAGCCCCGCAGGTCTCCCAGCACCACGACCTTGGCCTGGTCTGTGGTGCGGGTGACCTTGGTCAGGTAGGAGGCAAGGTCGGGGTTTCGCGCCGTGGTTTGAAGGGCCGAGCGCAGGGCCACGTTCTCCACCAGGAGATCGCCCACCTTGTAGCTGTAGCGGAAGACGTCGCCGGCGCCGCCCTGGTCCTTCAGCGCCGTGCCCGGGGTCCAGCCGGAGCCGAATCCCGCGCTGACCAGCGCCGCGTCGGTGGTGCTCTGGAGAGCGGTCACGACCTGGCGGATGTCCCGGTTCACGCCGACGTAGGGCTTCGGGATGATGAGGTCCTGGGCGCGGACGCCGTACTGGGTGACGATCGCGGGGATCTCGGAGACGTGGTCCTTGTGGACGTGGATGACCTGGAGACGCTCCAGCCTGGTGATGCCGAGATTGGCCAGGACCGCCTGGAACTCGTTGAGATAGACCGCGGAGGGGACCGCCCGCATCGGGTTCGAGCCCGCGTCGAGGACCAGGCCCGTGCGGCGGCCCGCCTTGAAGATCCGGGTGCCGGACGCTCCCGTGGCCGGGACCTCGAAGAGGGTCCCGAGGTCGGTGGCGAAGTGCCCCTTGGAGGCCTCGAACTTCGTCTGGTCCGCGGCGTTCGGGATCCAGGCGAGATTGCCGCCGGGGATCACGAGGAGCTGCGTGTCCGTCCGGATCAGGATCACGGAGCCGGCCGAGAGCGTCCAGTCCGCGATCGGGTTCGGCTCCTCCTCCGCCTTGTCCCCCTTGTCGAAGAGGGGGACGGCGACGTCCCCGGCCCGGCCCGCGATCCGTCCCGCGAGCCCGCCCGCGACGACCTTCGAGGCCGTGTGCGACGCCTCCGCCTCCAGGTCCCCGACCGGACTCGCTCCGCCGGCCGACCGCTGCACCACGTGGGTCAGCTCATGGGCGAGGAGCCGGCGGCCGGTCTCGGTCCCGGGCGCGTACTGGCCCGGGGCGAACACGATGTCGTTGCCGGCCGTCCAGGCGCGGGCGCCGGCCGTGCCCGCGGGATTCACGGGATTCGCGGGGGTGTGGACGCGGACCTTGCCGAAGTCGTGTCCGAAGCGCGGCTCCAGGCGCTCGCGGATGCCACGCTCCAGCGGCCGGCCCGGAGAGCTCAGCGTCTCGTGCACGCTGGCCGGCGCTGCGGAGGGCGCGGGATCGGCGCGCTGCGGAGCGGGGCCGGCCGGTGTCGTCTCGGCCCTCCCTGAAGGATGCCGGTGCCGGGAGTTGTAGGTGCGCACGGGCTGATCTCAAGCCTGGACGGTGATCAAGAGGTTCGCCGAATGAGCCGTCCAACCGTGCTGCATGCCACTCCAGAAGAAGCCCTGCGTCATCGTGTTGTTGCCCACGATGGTCGCTCCATTACCCACGGCCCAGCCCATCCTGTCGTTGGGGATCCCCTGGCGCGCGAACGTGTTCGAGGTCACGGACAGGCGGGTGCCGCAGAAGTGGTTGGCCTCTTTTTCGAACACGTTGCCGGAGTACACCGCGTGGCGGTAGGTCGTCAGATTGACGACGCCATTGGTGGTGACCGCGCTACGAATCGTATTGACCAGGCTCGAGCCGAGCCGGATGCCGGTCGCTGTGTTGTCGCAGACGTTCAGCGTCCCTTCAGTGGCTGTCACGTTGATGCGGGCCGAGTTTCCGGCCTGGACGAGGTTTCCTTCAACTCCGTCGAGATTGGACGTGGGGTGCGGAGTCCCGTGAAGCCCGATCAAGCCGTGGATCCGGTTGCCC
>JANOCF010001030.1:0-5114 GCA_031412055.1 Holophagales bacterium
AACCCCAGCGGATCGAGCACGCTCAGGTTGCCGTAATCGATCATCATGGCCGTCCCCGCCGCGCCCTCTTCCGTGGCCGAATCGATGTCGAAGTAGAAGAGGCTGTTGGTGTCGATCGTCAGCCCCTGGATCGTGCGGGTCGAAAGCTCCCAGGTGCCGTGGAGCCGCGAGGCGAAGTCGCGCACGTCGATCTCCGTCTCGGGAACCAGGGGGATCTTGGGCTTCGCGCACAGCGACAGGTCCGAGGGTCCGGGGTCCGCCGCCGGTGCAACCGCCGTCGGAACGGCGGCGTGGACAGGCTCCGGCGTCAGGGGGGTCGCGGGGGATGCAGGCGGCGGGAGATGGGAGCAGCCGGTCCACAGGAGCCCGGCCGCGAGCCAGAGAGTCCACGCCGCCTTGTTCGGGAGTCGTTCCATGGAATGGCGCATGGGAGCAGGCTAGCCCCTCGTTGAACCCTGGTCTTCTCCGCGATTGCGCACCAATTGTCCCCCGACAGGTCTCAGAGACAGCGCAGGAACGACGTCAGATCCTGCTTCTCGTCGCGGGTCAGGCGCGTCTGGAGTAGCAGGTTGAAGAACTCCACCGTGTACTCCAGCGTGGGCTGCCGGCCGTCGTGGAGATAGGGCGGGCTGTCCTTGATGCCGCGCAGCATGAAGGTCTTGATCCACCCCTCGGCGCGCCCCTGGTATAGCTCCTCCACCCGCAGGTCGTGCATGGTGTTGTCGATGTAGTGGGGCGCCTGGTGGCAGGCGGCGCACTGCGCCTTGCCGAAGAAGAGCGCCTGGCCGCGCAGCTCCTGCTCGGTGGCCTTTGCCGGGTCCAGGCGGCCGAGCCGGTCGAGCTTGGGCGCCGGCGGCAGCCCGACGATGGCGTTGAAGTCGCCCATCCGGTTGGTCGACGGGGCGTCGAGCTGGCGGCCGCCGATCTGCGGCTGGATTGAGATGTCGCCGTCGAAGTACTCCTCCACCTCCGAGAAGTGGTCGAGCGAGCGGATCGAGCGCCGGGCGCTGAACAGGGCGTTGACATAGTTGCCGCGCAGGCTCGGCGTCTCCAGGCGGCTGCGCGCCAGGGTCGGCCGCGCGCCCGGATCGAGCACCACGGCGCCGTTGGAGTGGCCGTTGACGTGGCAGTCCATGCAGGCAACCCCGCGCGAGGGCCGCGCCGTCACGCGGTGCTTAGTGTGGTTGAACCAAGTGGTCGGCGCCGGCGTGACCAACAGGCGCAGCCCTTCGAGCTGCTCCGGCGTGAGGACGCCCTCGAACAGCTCGCGGAAGTTCGCCTGATTGATCTCGCGCCCGCGGGAGACGTCCCCCAGGTCCGGGCGGGTGGTCAGGAAGAGCGGCGGCGGGAACTCCGGCAGGTAGGCGTTGGGGATGTCGAACTCCACGTCGAAGCGGTCGTGCTCCGGGTGCGACGCCGTCCACACCTGGGGGAACAGCATGTGCCCCATCGAGTGCAGGGGGTGCGACAGGGGCCGGAACCCCTCCGGGAAGAGGTCCCGCCTGTAAATCTCCTGTGGCGACAGGGCCGCCAGCTCCTCCCACGAGCCCACCCCCCTGGGCAGGCGGACGACCGGTCCCACCGGCAGCGGCTTGCCGCGGGTCATCGTGAACCTGGAGTCGGTACGGCCGCTGAAGTCGTAGCGCCGGGCCATGTACTGGCGGCGCTCCTCCGTCACGCGGGGCTTCTGCGCGCGCATGGCGCGGTAGAAGACATCGAAATCCTCGACGTCGTCGACCGAGACGAAGTCCCGGCCCCCCCGGCCGCCGTACTTGTAGAGCTCCTGCGGCACGATGCTGCCCAGCGGGACCTTGGGGAACGGGAGCAGGACCTTCCCCAAAGGCTGGAACTGGGGATAGGGCCTCTCCCAGTCGGGATCGAAGGCCGCGGCCGAGGTCGGCTCCATCCGCTCCTCGCTTCGGGCCTCCCCCGCCTCGGAACCGGCTCCGGCAGCCTCCTCCGCGCCGGACAGCTCCGTCCCCCCTACCCCGAGCAGGTACCCGAGCAGCAGCGCCGGCAGAAGTGCCAGGGCTCCGCGCAGAGTCGACCGCCGGAATGCGCTCATCGGTGCCTTCCTTTCCCCGGAGCCATCAGCCGTTCGGCTCGGCCCAGATCTCGATTGGGTTTCCTTCCGGATCCCGCACGTAGGCAAACCGGCCCATGCCTTCATCCTCAACGACCCGCTCGATCTCGACCCCGTTGGCCTTCAGCCTGTCGACGAAGCCGTCGAAATCGTCCACCCGGTAGTTGACCATCAGCGCCCGGCCGCGCGGACCGAGCCGTTCGGAGGCGGGATAGATCCCGAAGTGGATCGCCTTGCCCAGATCGGTATCCTTGATATCCCCGTAGTAGTTGCCGTCCTCGGGATTCAAGGTCGACTCGATGCCGAGCCGGCTCGCGTACCACCGCGACAGGGCCGCAGGGTCGTCGGCATGGATCATCAACGCACCTACACCGGTCACCCTGGCCATGTCAGTGCTCCTGGCAGGTTCCGTTGACGCGGGCCCAGGCGGGAGTCATCAGGATCGGCGGATCGATCGGCCGGGCCGGGCGAAGCTCGACATCCACGTCGTCGTACGCGCGGCCGTCGCGGACCCGGATCACCTGTCCTCCTCCCCGGAGGGCGGACTCGTAGAGGAAGAACCCCGCCGGATCCCGCTGGTCGCTCGTCACCCCGATCGCGAAGAGGTGGTACGGGCCGTCGGCCACCGGGGAGAGTTGGAAGTCCCCCTGCGCCGAACGCACCGCGCACGCGGCCGGCTGGCCCTGGGGGATCGTGGAGGAGAAGAGACCGACGAAGATGGTGCCCTGAAACTCCGCCGGTCCCGAGACCCGGCCGCGGATGCCGCAAGGCTCTGCCGTCTCGCCTCCCTGCGCGCCCGGGGGCACGCGGAACGGGAGGCGCGCCAGGCGGCGCAGGGCGCGCGGCGAGGCCCCCAGCAAGTCGGTGAAGCGCCGGATGAAAGTGCCCAGACTGTTGTAACCCACCTCGAAGCAGACGTCGGTGACGCTCAGCTCGGTGGTGAGCAGGAGCCGCTTGGCCGACTGCAGACGCAGCGCGCTCATGAACTGGCAGGGGGGAATGCCGGTCAACTGCCGAAAGGTACGGTTGAAGTGATACGGGCTCATGAAGGCGATATCCGCCATCTCCTCCAGAGAGAAATTCTGATCCTTTCTCAGATGCATCGCGTCGATGACCCGCTCCACGGCGCGACGGTGCGATTCCATCGTTCCGGCCCGTACGGGGGAAAACGGCTCCGACATCGACGATCTGGAATCGATCATCGGTCACCTCCGGTCGTAAGAAAGTCAACGTCTCAAAAGATAAGATCCCAGCCGATTGTGAGTGCCCTCATTTCCCGCGGTCCGACGACTCTCCCATGCCCCCCAGAGCGCTCACTTCTCCTATTTTGCTGATTAGCTCAATAATAAATACAAAAAGGACAACTGCGCGGAAAATCATCGAAAAAGACACTTCCGGCCTGAACCCTCGCGGGCCCCGGCGAAACAGGCAGAAAGATCAGATCAGGATGGCCGCGAGTAGCGGCGCGGCAGGGAGATCTGGAAGGTGCTCCCCTTCCCGGGTTCCGTCGCGACCTCCAGGGTCGCCTCGAGGAGCTCGCAGAGACGCTTGACGATGGACAGGCCGATCCCCTCTCCGGACTGCTGGCCGGAGGGAGAAAGAGGGGGCGAATTTCCCGAGCCCGGGACGGGCTCGATCTGGTCTGGATTCGCGTCCTCCACTTCCAGGTCCCGGGCGCGGTCCGTGCCCTCTTGCAGCCCTTGGACAATCGGTGCCCCAGGGTTCTTGTGGAGACCGGGACCCGTGTCGCGGATGCGGATCCACCAGCGCTCGATATCGCTCTCCATGGTCTCCGACCAGCTCACCTCCACACCGCCGCGGTCGGTGTACTTCAAGGCGTTGAGAGCCAGGTTCTGGACAACCCGGTAGATCTTGGCAGAGTCCCCCTCGACGGGAAGGCTCGCCGGGCCGTCCGTTCGGAAGAACAGGCCGCGCTCCTGGGCCAGGGGCTTCAGGCTCTCACCCAGGTTCCGCAGCAGATCGGCGGCGTCGAACGCACCGATCTTGAGCTTCTCGCGTCCCGCTTCCAGCCGCGCCAGGCCCAGCAGGTCTTCCAGGAGCTGCTGCAGGTACGAGACGCTGCTCCGGAGGATCGTCAGGGCTTTGTTGCGCAGGGGCTCCGGCACCCCGTCCTCCATGAGGATGGAGGTGGTCGATGTGACGAGCCCCACGTTGCCGCGCAGGTCGTGCGCGGCCTCGTGCCAGGACTCCGCCCTCTCGCGGTCGGAGCCCCTCAGCGTCTCCAGGGCGGTCTGCAGATCTCGGAGATGTCCGTCGGCCTCCTTCTGCTGCAGCCGGGAGTATTGCACCACGCTCTCGACCATCCCCTCGCCGCAGAGCTCCGCCCACAGGAAGCGGGCGGATGACATCGCCTTCGAGTCCAGGTCCTGGAGGATCGACCCGTACTCCTCCAGCTCATTCAGCATGCAGATCTGCAGATGGTGCCACTCGCGGACCAGCTCGTGCAGGGCGAACCCCTGGATCCAGCGGTGCACGCCATGATCGACGACCCTCTTGTGCTCCTCCTGCTCCAGAGCGGTCTGATCCTTGCCCAGGGCCCGCAATCTCTTCTCGAAGTTCTGGAGGACCTTGGGCATCAGGTCCCGAAAGTGGCTGACAGAGAGATAGGACGCGGTCTGCATATCCGGGTCGCCCTTCACCGCCGCGCTCCACCTCTCGAGGATGGCTTCGCGCCGGCCGGCCAGGTAGTCGGCGAGCGCGTTCCGTTGCTGGATGATTTTTTTATCGAGGCTCATGCAGGGCGGGGTCATATCCGCGCCGCAGTATACCTTACGCCGTCACAAGGATCAGGCGGATCAGGCGAGCTCGAACCAGGGCTCCTGGCGGCCGAACTTGGTGGTCAGGGCGGCGCCGATGCCGATCAGGGTGGCGGCGGTCCAGGCCCAGACGCCCACATAGGGGAGGAACTTCAGGATGCCCAGCGCGACGAGCCCGAGAGTCGCCGCGTTCAAGGGGCGCATCCGGCGGCGGCGTAGAAGCCGCCGTCCCAGCCAATCACCCAGGGCGTAGA
>JANOCF010001031.1:0-5579 GCA_031412055.1 Holophagales bacterium
TACCGGGTGCTCCTACGCGTGCCTCCCGCCGTGGCTCGGGCCGCCATGGAGAGCGGCGTGGCGCGCGTCCCGATCGAGGACTTCCAGGCCTATCACCGGCGCCTGGAGACCCTGATCTCCCGCCGCCTGGAGCTGATGCGCAGCCTGATCGACCGCGCCAAGCGCGATCCCCGGCGCGTAGTCTTTCCGGAAGGCGAGCACGACAAGATCCTGCGCACCGCCAAGATCCTGGTGGAGGAAGGGATCGCCCATCCCATCCTGCTGGCGCGGCGGGAGGTGATCGCCGACCGGCTCAAGGCGCTCGACCTGCCCGAGTCGAAGGTCACCATCATCCACCATGAGAACGGCGACAACTTCGAAGCCTACGTGCATAGGCTGCACGAGATGCGGCGCCGCGACGGCATGACGCTGGAGGATGCCCGCAAGCGCATGCGCCTGCGCAACTACTTCGGCAGCATGATGCTCGAGGCCGGCGATGCCGACGGCCTGATCTCCGGTCTCACCCAGGCCTACCCGCAGACCATCCGTCCGGCGCTGCAGATCATCCACACCCGGGAAGGCGTGCGCCGGATCGCCGGCGCCCACATCCTGATCCTCCAGGACCGCCTGTTCTTCCTGGCCGACACCACGGTGAACATCGATCCCAACCCCGAGGAGCTGGCCGAGATCGCCCTGCTGACCGTGGAGTTCGCCCGCCGTTTCGGCGTGGTGCCGCGGGTGGCCATGCTCTCCTTCTCCAACTTCGGGTCGAACAAGCACCCGTCGGCGCGCAAGGTGAAGAAGGCCACGGAGATCGTCATCGCCCGGGAGCCGGAGCTGGAGGTCGACGGCGAGATGCAGGCGGACACGGCCGTGTTCGAGTCGATCCTGGAGGAGAGCTACTCCTGGAGCCGCCTCAAGGGGCCGGCCAACGTGCTGATCTTTCCCGAGCTGCAGTCGGCCAACATCGCCTACAAGCTGATCTGGCGGCTGGCCAACGCCGAGGCCATCGGGCCGATCCTGCTGGGGATGGCCAGGCCGGTGCACGTGCTCCAGAGCGGGCTGGAGGTGAGCGACATCGTCAACATGGCGGCGCTCTGCGTGGTGGATGCACAGGAGCTGGACGGCCAGGTCTGGAAGAGAAGGCCCGCTTCGGAGTAGAATGGCGCTTCCCGTATTTTCGGACTGGCCTCGCTTTTCTGGGGCCGAAGCAGCAAGGAGAAAGAAATGAAGCGGACCCTGTCCCTCGCGCTGTGCGCGGTTCTGTTGAGCGCCTTCGTGGTGTCGATGGCCTCGGCGGAAGAGAAGTCCACCAAGCCTCGCATCGCGGTGATTGAGTTCAAGAACAAGGCCGACAACCAGTGGTGGTACCACGGTGGCGCCGAGGCCATGCAGGACGTCTTCGTCACCGAGCTCGTCAAGAGCGGCAAGTTCCGCGTGGTCGAGCGCGAGCAGCTCGCGGCCCTGATGGCGGAGAAGAACCTCGCCCTGTCCGGCGATGTCGATCCCTCGACGGCGGTCAAGATGGGCAAGATTTTGGGCGTCAACTACATCCTGACCGGCGCGGTCACCGAGTACGGCGTCACCGACAAGAGCGGACACGGCTCGGGCATCGGCCGGCTGCCCGGCTTCTCCGCCGGCAAGCGCAACTTCGTGGCGGCGGTCAACGCGCGCATGATCGACACCTCCACGGGCGAGATCGTCTGGGCCGACGAGGCCTCCGGCACGGAGAGCAGCGTCAAGGTCAGCGTCGGCGGCTTCGGCGGCGGCGTGGACGACGACCGCATGTTCGACAAGGTCATGAAGCCGGTCATCCAGCAGCTCGTCGCCGGCATCAAGTCGGCCGACCTGTAAACGGCTCCCCGCCCGTCAGACAGAGACCCGGTGGACCCGGCGGACATTCCGCCGGGTCTTTTGCTTTTCAGAGGCTTTCGTACGAGACCAGGTTGTCGATGACAATGCGGACGTTGCGGTCGTGCTCCAGGTGCTCGAGCTGAACGCAGAGGTCCTTGGCTTCCAGCGTCTCCTCGACGATCTCCACGCGGGCTTGCTGTTCCTCCGGGGTGAGCGGAGATCCCAGGGGGAAGCGCGGCTGGCTGCCCGCCGCGGCCCAGCGCTCTTCCCACGCGCCGCGCCCCCGCGTATAGAGGACCAGGTCGCTGGCCGTGAACAGCGGCAGGGCGGCCAGCTTCGCGGCGGCCTCGGCGCCAAGGACGTGGATCAGGACCGCCCGGTCCACGGCGCGCAGCAGGACGGCGGGGTTCATGCCCAGATCGAACAGGAGCTGGTCCAGGTTCGCCTTCGCGAGGTCGTTGAAGTCGTTGATCCCCACCTCCTGAAGAGTCGTCTCCTTCCAGAAGTCGATCTCAGGGATGGTTTTGAAGGCGGAGCCGCCCTCGTTGGACAGGCGGTCCACCGTGGTCTGGGTCAGCTTGGCGATGGCCTGGAGTCCGGCTGAGGGGAAGATGCCCGCCGCGAACACAAGCAAGCGGGAAAGCCCGCCTTCCTCGCCGACCGAGGCGAGCACCCAGCTCAGCAGCGCCACCGTGATCCCGCGCAGGAACAGCGGCACGAAGACCCGGTCGTTCAGGTCGTGCGTGGTGTAGCGCCGCACGAACAGCGTCAACGCATAGAGATAGAACCCGGCAAAGCCCACGGAGAAGGGCGGCGCGCTCTCGAACGCGGTCAGCAGGAAGGGATAGGTAGGCTCGCCCGGGATGGCGTTGCGCGTCAGGTAGTCGCCGATCACCATGGCCTTCACCCCGAGCGGCGCCACCAGGTAGACGGTGCCGTAGCCCATGAGGAAGGCGAAGCCCGCGCGGCGCCAGAAGAACCAGTGCTCCTGCTCCTCCAGCAGCCGGCGGTAGCGCTGGTACCAGACATAGCCGGCAAAGCTCGGGAACCGGTTCCCCATGGCCGCTCCCTGGCGGATCCCCTGGACGGCGCGCCAGAAGCCGGAGATGAACAGGGCGGGGAAGAAGAGGACGAGCACCATCTGCAGGGCCACCGGGGACCAGGAGCCGCGCATCAGGGTCGCCCGCGCTTCCCGCTCGAAGCGGGCCACGCGGTCCGCCGCGGGCAGGCGGTCCATCTCCTTGGCCACGACCCGGACCAGGTTCTCGTAGCGGGAGGACACGTCCTCGTGGTGGTCCTCGCCGTAGACCTCCTCGGCCAGGCGGTGCGCCAGGACGTTGATCGTCTCGGGAGGGCCGCCCGCTTGAGGGATCGTGCGGACCGCGAGGTCGCGCAGCTCGGCGGTGGCGCCGGCCACGCCGTAGAAGCGCTGCCCGACCCCGATCCCCACGGCCAGCAGGAAGGGCAGGAGGATCACCAGGGTGGCGCGCATTGCCTGGCGGCGCGCCCACCGGACCTCCTGGGTTCCGGCCGTCTCGCCGGGGAGGGAAACCGGCGTCTCCGAGGTCTCCTGTTCGATCTTGGTGCGCATGCGTTCCCTCTTCGTTTGAGGCGCGCTCGCCCCGTCCCGCGTTACAGCCCGTGTTTGGGCACATTCTACAGCGCCGGGGCAGCCCGGAAGGCATTGCCGGGTGTGCTAGCATCCCGCCGCCTCCGCGATCCAGCCGATGAGGCCCACATTGAGGACAATTCTGTGAGCACCTCCATCCCCCGCGGAATCCGGACCGCACTGGTCTGCGCGCTCCTGCTTCAGGCCCCACTTCAGGCTCAACTCCTGCCGGCCAGCGCGGCGCGGACGTTCGCGGAGGAGCTGCGCCTCCAGATCGGAAGCCCCGGGCTGTCGGCCGCCGTGGCCGTCAACGGGGAGGTCGTCTGGGCCGAGGGCTTCGGCACGGCCGACGCGGAGAGCCAGGTCCCGGTCTCGCCCGAGACCCGGTTCCGGGTGGGGAGCATCTCCAAGCTGCTCACCGTCGCGGCAGTGGCGAAGCTGGTAGAGGCCGGAAAGCTGGATCTGGACGCGCCAGTCCAGCACTACATCCCTTCTTTTCCGCAAAAAGAGCAGCCGGTCACGCCGCGCCAGCTCGCCGGCCATCTCGCGGGCATCCGCCACTACGCGCCCGCGGATTTCGGGCTGCCGCTGCGGCACTACGACCGCCTGGCCGAGGGTCTCGGCATCTTCCAGAAAGATCCCCTGGTCCACCCGCCGGGCACGGCCTACCTCTACTCGAGCTACGGCTACAACCTGCTCGGCGCCGTCGTCGAGGGTGCGTCCGGCAAGGACTTCGCGGCCGCCCTGGACGAGCTGGTGCTGGTTCCCCTGGGGCTGCGCGGCACCGTCCTCGACGAGCCTTCGCTCATCGTGGAGCGCCGCGCCCGGCCCTATCGCCGGGAGTCAGACGGCCGGCTCGCCAACGAGCGGCCCATCGACAGCAGCTACAAGTGGCCCTCGGGCGGCTTCCTGTCCACGGCCGGCGACCTCGTGCGCTTCGGCTCGGCCCACCTGCGTGACAGTTACCTGAAGCCCGAGACGCGGGCGCTCCTCTTCACCTCGCAAAGCACGGCTGGTGTTGAGGGGAAGGAGACGGGCGTGGGCCTCGGCTGGCGCATCGGCAAGGACGGCGCGGGCCGGCGCATCCTCCATCACGGCGGCTCGATCGAAGGCGGCCGGGCCTTTCTCCTGCTCTATCCGGACCAGGGAGTGGCCGTGGCGATCCTGACCAACCTCAGCGGGGCTCGCTTTGCCGAGGCCGAGGCACAGAAGCTGGCGGAACCCTTTCTGCAGTGATCCTTTTCTAGATGACGACGAGGGAGCCGTTTTCCCTCCTGGAGAGAGCATGGAGATCTACAACGACATTCTGGAAACCATGGGGAACACTCCCCTCGTGAAGCTTGGCCGGTTCCATACCGGTCCGGCGACCCTGGCCGCCAAGGTCGAGTACTTCAATCCGGGCGGGAGCGTGAAGGATCGCATCGGCATCGCCATGATCGAGGCGGGCGAGAAGGCGGGTCTGCTCAAGCCCGGCGGAACCATCGTGGAGCCGACCTCGGGCAACACCGGCGCGGGTCTGGCCATGGCCGCCAACATCAAGGGCTACAAGCTGATCTGCACCGCTGCCGACAAGATCCCCAAGGAGAAGGTGGCCCTTCTCGAGGCCATGGGAGCCACCGTGCTCACCTGCCCGACCGGAGTGGCCGCGGACGACCCGCGCTCCTACTACAAGGTGGCGGAGCGCATCCGGGACGAGGAAGGCGCCTATCTTCCCTACCAGTACTACAACCAGGCCAACCCCGAGGCGCACTACCGCAGCACGGGCCCGGAGATCTGGCGCCAGACCGACGGCACCGTGACCCACTTCGTGGTCGGCGTGGGCACGGGCGGCACCATCAGCGGCACCGCCAAGTACCTCAAGGAGCAGAACCCGGGCGTGCAGGTGCTCGGCGTGGACACGGTCGGAAGCGTGTACGCCTACTACTTCGAGCACCGGGAGCTGCCGCCCGCGGACCAGATCCACCAGTACCTGATCGACGGCATCGGCGAGGACTTCATGCCCACCACCGTCTGGTGGGACTACATCGACGAGTTCGTCACCATCGACGACAAGACGGCTTACCAGGCAACCATGGAGTTGGTGAAGAAGGAGTCCATTTTTACCGGCTCCTCGGGCGGCGCCGCCGTGGCGGGCGCC